>NZ_JBZFUM010000044.1:0-1588 GCF_058314535.1 Streptococcus sp. ELY_125
GGAAGGCCTTTTTATTTTGACCAAATTCAAGTAAATACCTTAGTTATTGTCACCTCAGGCCATATTTTTCTAGAGAATTTTTAAAAAAAGACAAACTCCCAAAAAGAAGTTTGTCTTCGGTCTGAGAGAGCTTTGGCTCTCTTTTTCTTATGGAATAATAGAAAAATGTATAAACTAAGTATTATGGCATAGTCAGTTAATCAAAAATTGAACAAGTAAAAACTGACCTTCTATTTCAGTATCTTATTGTTATTAAAGCCTTGGAGTCTATTCAAAAGCATGGGGACTAGATAGGTTGGAGCTTGTGTTCAACTTTTTTAAGAGCTTATCAAAATAGAATTTTTCGTCTCGCTTAACTTTTGGCTTCTGTAATTACTGTAATGGGTGAGAGCCCTACCAGAAGTTATAGAGCCTCTCAGAACACCATTAGGCAAGCCTAATAAAAGTAGTTTAATACAATAAAGTTTATACCTTAATTATCAATAAGCAACAAAATTTGCAATGCCTGAAATCCAACTATTAACAATAACATCAGTCAAGTCTTGCGCGGAAGTCTTAGTGACTTAGGAAAGTACTTCTGCGTCTATTGTTGAAAATTAATTAAGTGTCTCTTTTGTCACAATAATAATCTCGTTTTTCTTTTTATTTTTATCAGCTTTATGAGCTAACGGTGGCTATTATAAATCCTTACTTACCATTTGTTAAGTTAAAACTGGCTTAAAAATAGAAGTTTAACCTATACGCCAATCTAAGAAATAAACCCAAAAAATTACGAACCATTATAAAGGATGCCACTATTGGACTAAAAGACAGTCGGGCTTCAGCTATCCGATTAGTTTAAGCCCTATATAAAAAGCTCTAGACCATACATGGCGTAAGTCCTCCTTTTTTGGTATAATATAGAAAAATTCTTAAGGTAGAAAAGATGGCACAATCACTTAATACAAAGGTCGAACTAGCGACCACTGGGGTCTTCTATCTCGGCATGGGAAACAAGGTCGGCAAGTATCTTATCGGCGATAAAGCTTTAGAGTTTTACAATGATAAAAATCCCGAGGACTATATCCAGATTCCTTGGACGTCGGTCGATAAAATAGGGGCCAATGTCTCTGGTAAAAAAATTAGTCGTCACTTTCAAGTTTTTACCGAGCAGGGAAAATTCCTCTTTGCATCAAAAGATTCGGGTAAAATTCTTAAAATCGCTCGTGAACAGGTCGGTAACGACAAAATCGTCAGATTACCAACCCTCTTGCAAAAGATTGGAGCCAACCTCAAAAATCTCGTATCACGTAAGAAGTAACGGAAATAGATTTCGTTACTTTTATTTTGAACTATCAGTGATTGGATACTGCGGACTTTGCGTTCGCTTCTTGAACTGCTTGCTCATTTCCAAGCTCGTGAAAAAACACTCCACTGGAGCTGACTCGCTCTCTCATTTCCAAGCTCATGAAAAAACGCTCCACTGGAGCGTTTCAGACTGAAGACAAAGCTCTTGGAATTACATTTCTAAGAGCTTTTTGCTCTGTTTAGGAGTATACTAAAAGAAAACAGTTTGTGAGGTAAGGCCATGTTTCACAAAGAAAAGCCA
>NZ_JBZFUM010000045.1:0-1551 GCF_058314535.1 Streptococcus sp. ELY_125
TCAGACCGAAGACAAACTTCTTTTTGGGAGTTTGTCTTTTTTTAAAAATTCTCTAGAAAAATATGGCCTGAGGTGACAATAACTAAGGTATTTACTTGAATTTGGTCAAAATAAAAAGGCCTTCCTGCCATCATTTTTACCAGTTTTTTGAGATTTAAACACGCTAAAATCAGCCCAACCTTGTCTTCCATTTTGGACTTGCCAATCTCTCTCGTATATCTGAGATTGTGATATTCTTTAGCTGTTCCAAAGAGGCGTTCAATGGTTTCTTTTCGATGTTGGTAGCGTTCCCTCATCCCTCTTTGATGGCGAATGTCCTCACAAATCTCCATATCCTCTTTCCAAAGATGTCTCGTGACGACTTTTTGATGCTTCTGACTCTCTGTGCAACTCCCTAATAAAGGACAAGTGACACAAATCTTGGCCTTACTCTTATACTCCCGATAGCCCTCACGAGTCGTTGTACAATACTCTAACGTCTGATTTTCGGGGCAAAGGTAACAATCATAATACTCATCGTAAACAAAATCCTTAGGCCGTAACAGCCCTTTCTTTCCTTTCGGTCTGGTATAAGGAAAAACAGGGGTAATGTTTTTATCCAGCAAGAATTTAGCGATAGAAGGCGTTTTATAACCTGAATCAGCGATCAGGAAGTGAGGACTGAAGGGCTCAAGTTTGGCAAACAGCGCAGGAAAAGCTTGGCTGTCATGGACATTCCCTGCTTCTACACTATAGGCTAATGCCCAGCCATGTTTGTCGCAGGCAACCTGAGCATTATAGGCAAAAACTTCTTTATGTTCACCCTTATGAAACCAACCGCTCTCCGGGTCAGTTGTTGAGACTTTCTTTTCTTTAGCCTCGCTTTTTGCGGCGGGCTTTAGCGACTTTTTTGCGTGCTTTTTCCTGTCCAAATCAATTTCAAGTTCCAGCTGGTCACTCATAAATTTAGCCTGTTGTTCCACCATTTCCTTGCGATACTTGTGATTATTAGCTGCGGCTTTGACGTGAGTGCCATCCACGAAAATCTCATTGGGGTCAATCAAACCAGCCATCAGGGCTTGATGCAGCACCTGATTAAAAATTTCAGAAATGACCTGTTTGTCTTGGAAACGCCGACTGTAATTCTTACCATAGGTGGTGAAATGAGGTACCTTGTCATCTAAAGTTAGTCCTAAAAACCAACGATAGGCAGTATTCACCTCAATCTCTTTGATGGTCTGACGCATGGAGCGAATGCCATAGAAACATTGAATGAGAGGGATTTTGATGAGCATCACAGGGTCTAAACTCGGACGCCCATTATCACAAGAGTAAGTCTCCTCAACTAAGTCATAGATGAAGTCAAAATCAATCACAGCCTCAATCTTACGCAGAAAGTGATCCTCAGGAACAAGCTGATCAAGCGTATAAAACCCGTACTGATGGCGGTTATAATCTGGCTTTTCTTTGTGAAACATGGCCTTACCTCACAAACTGTTTTCTTTTAGTATACTCCTAAACAGAGCAAAAAGCTCTTAGAAATGTAATTCCAAGAGCTTTGTCTTCAGTCTG
>NZ_JBZFUM010000046.1:0-1188 GCF_058314535.1 Streptococcus sp. ELY_125
TATGAGACATCTTAAGAATACCACAGAATTACTCGGAATCAAAGACAAAAATATTACCTTGACACAAGCCGTTCAACACGATACCCATATCGAAGTCATCGCTACACTTGACTATCATCCTCCTAAATGTAAGCACTGCAAGGGAAAACAAATCAAATACGATTTCCAAAAACCTTCTAAAATCCCCTTTATCGAAATTGGGGGATTCCCTAGCCTCATTCGTTTGAAAAAGAGAAGATTCCAATGCCAGTCCTGTCGGAAGGTATCCGTATCTGAAACGACCCTCGTTAAGAAAAATTGCCAAATCTCTGAGCTCGTGAGACAGAAGGTAGCTCAGCTATTGCTCAACAGAGAATCCCTTACCCATATCGCTTCTAAGCTGGCTATCTCTACCTCTACCGTCTATCGTAAACTCCAGCAATGTCAGTTTCAAGAAGATTACTCTTCCTTGCCTGAAATCCTCTCCTGGGATGAATTCTCTTCGCAAAAAGGCAAACTGGCCTTCATTGCCCAAGATTTCAAGACTAAGAAAATCATTACTATCCTCGATAACAGAAGACAGACAGCCATCCGAAACCACTTTTTCAAGTATTCCAAAGAAGCCAGAAATAGGGTCAAAGTGGTTACTGTCGATATGTCGGGGAGCTATATTCCTCTCATTAAGACATTATTCCCTAATGCCAAGGTTGTCCTCGATCGCTTCCACATTGTCCAGCACATGAGTCGTGCCCTTAATCAGACAAGAATCCAAATCATGAAGCCGTTTGATAAGAAATCCCTTGAATACAGGGCTCTTAAATACCACTGGAAACTCATTCAAAAAGATAGTCGAAAACTGTCTCTTAAACCGTTTTACTCACGGACTTTCAGAGAAACTTTAACGCCTAGAGAGTGTCTGAATAAACTATTGAAACTAGTACCTGAACTAAAAACCTATTATGACCTGTACCAACTGCTCCTCTTTCATCTACAAGAGAAGAATACTAAGCAATTCTTTGGATTAATTCAAGACACATTCCCTCATCTCAATCATACTTTTAAAACGACTCTAAATACCTTTATTCGTTATAAAAATTATATCACTAATGCCATTGAATTGCCTTATTCTAACGCTAAATTAGAAGCCACTAACAAACTCATCAAAGACATCAAACGCAATGCCTTTGGCTATCGGAACTTTGACAACTT
>NZ_JBZFUM010000047.1:0-954 GCF_058314535.1 Streptococcus sp. ELY_125
ACCCGTGGTGCTAGTTTATTTTTTAGTTCACAAAAAAGTCCATTTGGATTATGCTGTTAGTGATCAAACGAACAGGAGTTATCCAAATGAACCACTTACATTATACCGCTAAACATCATCACTTACAATACAGTATGACACAATTAAAATTCATCTGTTCTTACTATTATCGCCACTATGCCCCTAAAGAACTGACACAGCGGCGAAATGTTCACTATTGTAAGGTTAATGACGATGCCATTCTTGTTCTTTTAGTGCTTCAAGCTGAACTTGGTATCAAATCTCAACGCCGATTTTATCAACTATGCCAAGTATTTCTTATAAAAACAGGATTGGAGCGAACACGTTTTTATCGAAGAGCTCGCTATCTCATCCCTTTATTAAAGCTCATTCATCAAGGAATGACGAAACAATTCCAGAAGGATGATATTGTCATTATGGATAGTTTCCCCATACCGGTTTGTTGGCCAGCTCGCAACTACAAGGTTCGCATTTTTAGGGATCAAGCGACGATTTCCTATAATCCTTCAAAAAAGATGTGGTTCTATGGCTTTAAAGCTCATATGCTGGTAGCCTTGTCAGGCTTTATTGTGAACTATATTGTAACACCCGCTTCTGTTCATGATCGTCAGGTCGCTGAAGAACTGCTTGAGAATACAACTTTTCCTGTGGTGTTAGCAGACTTGGGTTACCTTAGTAAGACTTTAAAACAGACTCTAACTCAGAAAGGCTACTGTTTTTGGACACCTTTGAGGCGTAACATGACCAATGCCAAGAAGCATAATCACTGGAGGCTCCAGGCTGAAAGAAGAACCATTGAAACACGATTTTCAGTTTTATGTTCTGAGTTTGATATCGAAAGACCATTGGTGAGAAGCTTAAAAGGTCTAGAACTATGGTTAGAGCAGGCAATCTTTACCTATAACTTAAGATTTTTTAACTAGCACCACGGGT
>NZ_JBZFUM010000048.1:0-580 GCF_058314535.1 Streptococcus sp. ELY_125
CCAGGAGATCCAGACAATCCCAATAATAACTACATCAAACCGCACAAGGTCAATAAAAATGAAAATGGCACCGTGATTGACGGCAAGACCGTCCTGGCTGGTTCAACCAATTTCTACGAATTGACATGGGATCTGGATCAATACAAGGGCGATAAGTCTTCCCCAGATACCATTCAAAAAGGATTCTTCTATGTAGACGATTATCCAGAAGAAGCTTTAACCTTGCGTCCAGAATTGGTAAAAATTACCGATGCTAAAGGCCAGGCTGTTGAAGGGATTAGTGTCGCTGATTATGCCAGCCTTGAGGCGGCCCCAGAAAACGTTCGGACTATGCTTCAAGCAGCTAAGATCACACCAAAAGGAGCCTTCCAGCTCTTTACAGCGGATGATCCGCAAGCCTTCTATGAGGCCTATGTGGTTAAAGGGATTGATCTGACCCTTGTGAGTCCTATGACGGTTAAGGCTGAGATGGGTCAAACAGGCGGTTCCTATGAGAACAAGGCCTACCAGATTGACTTTGGCAATGGCTATGAGTCCAATATTGTGGTCAATAACGTGCCTAAGGTGGATCCTAAGAAGG
>NZ_JBZFUM010000049.1:0-561 GCF_058314535.1 Streptococcus sp. ELY_125
CAAGGTAATAGCTCACAGTTAGCGGCAGACGGTTACGATTTGGTGCCGGCGGCGTAGGATCAGCCGGATCCTCCGGTGTCGTCGTCTTAACCGTATTCGAACTGTAAGTTACACCGTTAATCGTATTGATATAGGTGTTCGCAAAGGTGCCGACAGCTATCCGTTTCATCTGAATGTAGCTTTCCGCTTGGAAACTAGAATCCAGCGAAACCGAACGCAAGAAGCTTTCCTGGAATCTGATGACAATGAGCCCCTCAGCTTCATTGACGTCTGCCGTCGTATAACCGGTCACATCCGTTCCCGCTGCGATCACAGTCCCATCCTTGAGGGTGATGTCAGACTTGGCGTAAACCTTATACTGTCCGGTATACTGATCTCCTGTCTGGTCATAGTCATCATAGAAGTTATACTCAAACAGCTCATCCGAGCGGTTGCTCGGAATGATCCCACCGATCAGACGGTAGTTGAAGACTTGGTTGAGCGCTACGCTCTGACCGTCAAGGTTATTGGTATCGGCTGGATCTAAAGTCAGGGTCACATCCTTCTTAGGATCCACCTTAG
>NZ_JBZFUM010000005.1:0-110385 GCF_058314535.1 Streptococcus sp. ELY_125
ACAAGTTCGTTTGTGGTAAGATGGGTGTAGGTCATTTATGGTAGTTCCTCTCAGACAAATGTGGTGTTTATCTGAGCCTATCATAAATGGCTTTTTTCTGTCTAGCTTAATTTTACAAATTGGGTGATAAAAAACGTATCGCGCACAATAGGGTTATTCATTTCTCCCTCTTAATGACAAGATTTTTTAAATAAAATGCAGATCCCTTTGTTTTGGTTATCTTTTCCTGTCTTGATAAGAGACAATCAGAGACTAGATGGACTTACTGAGAAACTGTCAAGACAAACCTAATTGAATTGTTCCAATTTAAACACTAAAGAAACTGTCTCACATGGATGAAACAGCTCCATAGATTTAATAATAAAGCACAAACCTTATTAAAAATAATGAAAAACACAATCCTGTATTTAAGTATCTCTGTCTAATTTCAAAGGTATTAAGCATCTTCTCAAGGGTTAGATTATCAAAATAGCCTTCCTTAAAGCTATTTTCGATAAAGGAAAGTCTCCTGTACTGGGTTGTAGATATACGCCATATCAAAACTATTCTTATCATCATAAGTGAACTTTAGGATAGCACAATTTCCCATACCACGAATCTCAGGCGCATTTTCTAAGGCTCCTCGGAAAAACTGGGCGATAGCTGCACCGTGGCTGACTGCCAAAACAGTTGTATCATCTGGTAATGACATCATCAATTCTGTAAGCGTCTTAACCAAGCGCGCTCGAACCGCCATGCTATCTTCACCGCCGTAATGAACAAAAGCATCACGATAACCTGTTCCATCGCGGTGAAGGGGAGGATTTAGGTACTCGGGCTGGGCTTCCATAACGCCAAAATCCATTTCCTTCAATCCCTTGAGCCTGATGATATCGGTCCTTCCAGATACAATCTCTGCTGTATCACAGGCACGCTCCTGGGTTGAGGCATAGACAGCATCAAAACGAATCCCATTATCTTCAAAATACTGCTTGGCTGCTCGAGCCTGCTCAATGCCCAAGTCAGTCAGAGGCGAGTCTGATGCCCCTTGAATCCGTTTTTGCACATTAAAACGAGTCTGTCCGTGTCTCATCAGATATAATATCTTCATACAACCACCTCTGTCTCCGTAATAGGATCAACAACGCGGTTCAACGCTAATCGGTCCTTGTCATAGGTGAAGTCACAGATAGCACAGTTACCAAAGCGAGTGCCTTTGGGAAAGGAAATGTTTAACTGCAAAATCATGCCCCACAGGGCAGCCCCATGGCTAACCATAATAATGCTATCAGCCTCTTCTGATGCAGCTACATCCAAGACTGCCCTCTGAACGCGTTGCCCAACTTGGGCTATATCTTCGCCTCCATAAGGTACTAATAGATCTTCAAAAGAGTGTGCACCCTGCCTAAATTTAGGCAGGAGCTGCTCGGGCTGGGCTTCAAATTGTCCAAAATTCATCTCCTTAAGCCCTTTAATAGTCTTAATATTATCATGTTCTGCAATAATATGAGCCGTATCAAAGGCTCTTTCCTGAGTTGAAGCATAGACGGCCTGGCGTTGGATCCCTTCTTTTTTAAACCAGACACGCGCCTGCTCGGCTTGCTCAACACCTTTTTGTGTTAAGGGGGAATCACACCAGCCTTGCACACGTTTTTGCACATTAAAGAGTGTTTCACCATGTCGCATAATATATAAATGTTTAACCATATTCATCTCCTTGTATTAAGCTAGATCAGAAACTTGCAGTTATTTGCACAAGCTTATGATTATGGGACAGATCAGGGACAATGGACAAAGTCCCAAAACCATTCAAAGAACTCAGTAAACCATTCGAGGATGCAGTTTACAAGATTGGTCATCTGTTTAGATAAACAGCTATAACGTCCTGCCATCACCCACCAAAACCACCTAATTCATAAAGTGACTAAGACCTGCTCCAAAACTTAGACTTTAAAGCCGGGGTCATGGCATACAATCCTACGGTAGATTATAAGCCTGTCAACTAAACTTTTCCTATCACATCCTACTTAAAACTGATACTATAATACGATTTAAAAAAGTCCAAGTAATCTATCTTCCACCTAAATCCAATTCCATCTTTTCCCAAAAGTGAATTAATATCCGTTCAGATAAGCTAAAAGGCTGAGACATAATTGACCTAGTCTCAACCTTCAAAAGCAACCTATTAAACAGTCGACTACCACTCAAAATCCTTAAGTTCTGCTCTCATTGCTGCAATATGACTGTCATCCAGAATGTTCTTTTCCTTAGTTGCTTGATCCAAATCCTGCAGATAGTGGATAAAACGATCAACCAAAAGATTGTAATGGTAATTATTCAGTGTCTTCATTTGGCCATGAATAAATTGGGCAGCGTCTTCAAATTTTTCTGCATTGACCAGATCATCCAAATACACATTCCCCTTGATTTGGTGACCCTCTTCGTCCTCAGTCGTTCCTAAATCAATAAAAGAAGGCTCAAGGTGAAAAGCCTTATCAATCATATTGGCTGTATTTCTAATCTGATTCAGCAGCCGATCATTATTAAAAACCATAAGCAACTCCCTTCTCTAATCACAAATATATTGTGTTAATTTGCAAGCAATCCCTCTATATACCAATTATACCATATACTTCCCTAACCCAAAAAGCTGAATAAAAAAGCCGTGAGTGAGAGTGGGACTCAATCGGTAAATCATGATAAAATCACGATTTTGATTTTGTTGTCCCACCTCCACACATTTGAGTAGGTTGGCCGCTAAGTTAAACAGTCCAGTGGACTGTTTAAGGGGGTACCTAAGGATAGGGAAGCGTCCCAAGATAAGGATATCCAGCCAGCAGTGGTTCATTGGTGCTAAAGCACCTAATGAACTAACTGTGCAGGGGAAAGACTTCTTGGCAGAGCCAACCAGTTTTTCTCCCAACCACTGCGCCTAGCAAATAAAATTGAGCAAATAAATAAGGCTGAGACATTTTGTCTCAACCTCACTCACGCACTGACACAATACAAAAATCAAAGGTTTTTTTAAAATCGACAATAAAATGAATGACGTTTACATAAAAGCTAGTACACAGGGGCAATAAAGTTAATTAGATTTTCGCTTCAATCTTCCCCTTAACCATTGGCGTTTAACTTTCTAGCTTGCAGATACGTTGCGATATAGAGAACAGCATAAATAATTGGAAAAATCAGTCCCCAAATCTTAAATCCACTTATAGCAAAATTGACAAGATAGATCACCAGAAGACCAAAACCTAGATAGTAGGGCAGATAGCTAACGTATTCCTGCGCCTTGATGGCCTTGTGGTTTCTAATCGCCAATACCAAGATAGCAATACCAACAATAAAGAAGATAATGCCACTGACTAACACCCAAGGAGTTGTTCCTTGGCGTATAGTTTCTATCTGCTCAGATGTAAACCCTTGTTTTTCATAGACCCCATTTTTTAAATTAGCCATATTTATATAATAACCAACAACCGAAAGTACACCACCTAAAATATGCAGACACTCTAAAATGAGTACTGTCATATTCAAAGACTTAACAGTATTCTCAAGTTTTTCAATAGAAATCATAAAATATCCTCCAAATATATATTATATATTTTTGTACTATTGTAACAGAATATAAGCAAATTGCAAGACAAGTCATTCACTTACTAAGGTCCACAAGCGAACAAGACAGTCATAAATAGAAAAAGTAGGTCAATATGGAATGAAGATTGTCAGTTACCTAACTGGCTTTCGACCAGACTCATACAACAATTGGTTCCTGTCATAAATTATTGTCAGCGAGATTTCGTTAACTATTCTTCTTTATCTCCTAAGGACAAACAGCATTCCACTTATACCATAAAAAACCGACTGACTGCTAACTTGACTACCAAGAAGACGACTCAGTGAATCAAATAGTACACGGCTCTCCCCAGAGCACTGCCTAGTTCGTAAGAACAAAGCATGGTCACTATCACCAATAAAACAATGTAGAGTGGTGTTAACTTTGTAAACTGCAGCTTACTTCGCCCCAGTTTATTTTGCAGCTTCTTCCGTTTCATTTGATCGTCTCCTGTTCTATTTCGTAAGTTAAGCAGCACAGCCAGCATCCTAAGTATACTTTATTTTAGCTATTGTACATGTCCATATCGTGAATGGTTCTTATTTTGTCGTGAACGGTAAAAAATAAGAATAATTAAGTAATTTTCAGAAAATACCAACTTTACTTATACTTACTGTCAATCCTTATTTGTCTCTTTATATAAGGCTAAGAATAAAACAATGGTAAGTAAGGATAAAATATCCCAACTCCCTCGAAGGGTTTCAATAGCAAAATAACACGTTAAAAATAAAATATAGGGATTTAGACCATGGTAATGGCGTGTGATATAGATATCATAATAGAGATACACATAAGTACAACCAGAACCTAAATATAAAATCCAAAAACAAACAGCAGACAAATCTTTTCCCCTTTCCGAATTCGCATTTGATATTGCCGATGAAATTACCGACAAAACTGTACATCACGCGGAGTTACCAATCACCGATGGTGCGATAGTTTTCGTCAAAGAACTTACCTGAAATGATACGCCCATTAGTATAGTCAATTACATCACCAATTTGGGCCGTTTCATACATCCCATAACCATAGTAATGACTATCACTAGCCCAGTTAGGGTCTAAAGCCGGAATCAGTACCTTGATACTTTTACTGCCACACCAAGTTAAACGGTGTTTTTTAAAGGCTTCTGCTACCCAGGCTGGATAGGGCCTTAGCTGGCTAATACGCCAAACTTCCACTAATCTTCCCTTATAACTCGCTTTCATCACTTATCTCCATTAATACCATTATTATTTTTACTTCGTGAACTAAATGTTTAACCACTTGAAATAATATAATCCTAATTAACTTTCTTACTGTGGGGGCCACAGTTAAAACTAGAAATAAAGAAAACACCATAATTAGCTACCATCAAGGTAACCCAAAAAGAAGCCGCTGGATTCGACTGATAAATAGATAAAGGAATGACCACCATAAACAGCACCAAGTGGACAAGCCCCAGCTTTGATAGGACATAGGTTTTAAAATTAGCAAGCACCTCTCTAAAGTTACTAACTAGGGGCTTACCATCTTTAGGAAGAGTCATAACAAAAATGATTCCTTGATAAATCAGGTTCATCACGCTGAGTATGACCAACTTATATACCGGACTATTCATCCAAGTTGCTGTTACCACTATGACAACTGTTGTTACCGTGAGTACTAATAATAAATAGAACCACTTGCGCTCAAACACTGTCTACATCCTTTCCATACGTTTCAAAAGCAAAAGGAGGATCCGTCCTCCTCTTGCCAACGGGAGTAGAGATCTATCCAGACCTAAAGTAGCGAACAGTCCAGATAAACCTATGTAAGATGGCAACATCAAGACCAGAAGACAAAATTACCATCTGTCTCTTTTAGGCCATCCAACGCTATTAGTATAACTTATTTTTTCATCAGTGCACGTCTATGTCGTGAACGGTCGTTTTTTCACCCTGAATGGTAATTTTTTTCTAAAATACGGATTTTTTACCATTCGCGACAAAATATGAACCAGTCATGACATGAATCAACAATAACCCAGTAATTAATACATAGTGGTAGATTACTACGATATGAGAAAGATCTGGAAGACAATTGTCTTTGCATGAAAACTTATCAGAATTCAGTAGCCAACAAATTAGATAAGTCCATTTTAGTCTTGGATAAGTAATTATTCTCAGCTAACTAATCGTTTCCATTGTCCAAAAGTAAACAGCCGCCGCATAACTGTTGGACAATATAAAAAGAAACGCTGACATACCAACGTTTCCAACAATCTTTTTATAATGCCGATTGCAGGAATTGAACCTACGACCTACGCGTTACGAGTGCGTTGCTCTACCTACTGAGCTAAATCGGCTGACTACGGTAATTATTCTAACATCTTGTATAGGCTGTTGTCAAGAGAAAATCCCTCTGTATCCACGACACACACATGAAAATTTTCACTGAGAGTTTTTGGGAAAAAAGAAAATCCAATAATCATATCGGAACAGCCATTAACTGTTATTGAAAAACACTTATGTAAGTTCCCAATCGAGTAAAGACTAATTTCTAGCCCCTCTCACACCACCGTGCGTGCCGTTCGGCACACGGCGGTTCAATTAACTTTTAACGCATGTCGTTCTAAGTAATAATCTAAGCACGAAACCAGTCCACGTTTAGCGAGGATTAGTTTTGATATAGCGCTACTTAGTACTGACTTTTGTGCCACAAATTGATAATGGTCGCCCCATCCGATACTTTATCCGCTATCTTTTCCTCTCCCCGCTACCTCACGATAGTCAGGCTTGGGAGTCGCTATTGGGTTCACCGGTAGCGGGTGCCCTCAGAAGACTTTAACCTCAGATGTACGACATGCCCATCGTACCTAATAAAAGCCAAGCCCTGCGACTTGACTCTTTATACCACTTTGATATGACCTTATGCCTTTCTATCAAATAGCTCCTGCTCTCTGGGAACAATCTTACTCTCGTAGTTCTCGATTTTGTAATTAAGTCTGTCCATAGCTTGATGCAAGCCGTCCAGTCGCTTTTGTAGCTCCTCACGCTGTTCAAGTAGGATGGCTAAGCGTGCCTCGATGTTATTATCGCCCGCCTGTAACAGGCCAATATAATCAATTAATGCCTCGACACTCAGACCTGCCTTCTTAAAATAGAGAACAAACTTTAAAATACCTATATCCTTATCTGAGAAATCTCTCATTCCTGACTGATTTCGCCGAATCGGCGGTAAAAGTCCTATACGTTCGTAATAGCGAATAGTATCAGCACTAGCTCCTGTCATTTCACTAACTTTTTTGATATTCATATCTCACTCCTAGTCATATCTTAAAATTGAAGATCCATAGTCCCTGAAAAGAGCTTATCTGTAGCTAAAACTCTCTCTCATATTATAAACCTTAGAGTTAACTCCAAGTCAATTCATTTATTATTCACTCTTTTCATCCACTGCTTCTCCTTGCCCGATTCAGAGAATCTCATTCTTATGTCGGCCGTTCTAGCTCTTCGCTCAGTCTGATTTGATTTTCTTTGAGAATAAATTTTTAAAAGAAAAACAGCCAAAGTGCCATTAATTGATGCGCACTTCAGCTGTTTATGTTAAGAACAATTATTTTTTCTTTTTAAGCATCAAGTAGCCTGCTAAAGCCAGAAGAGCCACTCCTAGGATTCCTAAAATCGATACGGCTTCACCTGTTGATGGCAAATTGCCATTTTTCTTATCTTGCTTATCTTCCTTCTTATCAGTAGCAGCAGACGTTTGAGATTGAGTGGCTGTGGAGGAGCTGCTAGAATTTGAAGAGGTCGACGAAGAATTATTCTGCTTTTTATTAGCATCTACCTTGGTATATTGACCGCCTAAAGTGGGGCTGCTGTAGTCAATAGCAGCATTTTCACTTGGAACGCGCCAGAAAGCAGGTTGGAAGACGCTATCTTTGAGAAGGAAACCAGTTTCCACCTTGCCACCTAGGCTTGATAAATCAGAAATTTCAGAGAAGTAACCCGTTGCATCCACAAGCACATATAATCCATCACCAACCTTTTTCACCTTATTGATAGTGAACTCTGTTTTATCCACCGTGCCATCAGCATATTCCTTAGTTTTAGTGACATGGCCATCCTTAGTAATCTCAGTAGTCATCGTAAAAGTTGTGTCTCCTTGATAAGTGCCGGACCATGTACCAACCAGTTCAGGTGGAAACGCCATTTCTTCTTCAGTTTCTTTGTCTTGATTTTGTTTGGCGTTCACTTTACTAAAAGGGCGGTCATAACTGAGTGCGGTTTCGTTTCCAGATTGCCAAATTTGAGGATAAAGAATCCCACTTTCTAAGACAAAACCGACAGTAGATTGATCAGACACACCTGCATAATCACTATCATTGAAACCGAAATACATCGTATTGCTGCCGTCAATAAATTTATAGCTTGCAACACCATTTTGTTCAACATTGTTAATATTACCGCTCTTGGTGGTTTTTTGACCATCAGCAGACACAAAATCCGTAGTAAAGCTACCATCTTCATTAACAGTAATGGTGGTGGTTAAGGTCTGCCCATTTGCATCCGTCATCTGATTCTGCCATGTTCCCACTAAACCAGATGGGAAAGGCTGAATGTTAGGATTTTGTGCCTGTGTTTCCTCCGCATATGCAAAAGAGCCGGACCAAGTGGCATAGCCAGTATAAGCTGCTGAAAACAGAGCCAAAACAGCTAATGAACCGTAAATAATTTTCTTCACTTTCATGATAGTGATCTCCTTTATTAAGATACAGGATGTTAAAAATCCGATTAGAAAACAGAAATCTGACCAACACTCGAATTTTAAAGTAGGTTATGCTCCGGAGCAGCTATACCCTATGAGATTTTTTGTCCATTCCCATTTTCTGCTATTATTTTATCACAAGAATATTACAAAATCAACAAAATATGTAACATTATAGAAATATTTTTAACAAAGTTATACTTCCTAATAGCATAATTCTATTCAAGGGCTTAAAATAAAGGATAAAGTCCTACTCAAAATCAACCTTTTATGGTAGGATAGTAGCTGATTAAATTAATGGGAGAGATAACTATTGTCTGTTACACAGATCTATCGTAGCTTTTTGGGTTTCTGCGGATTCATTGGTGTTAGTTTGCAGATTGCTAAAGATGGCGCAGGAATGTTGCTCTATTACACTGTTCTGTCCAATATTCTGGTTTTTACCTGCTTTTTCTACTCTATCTACTATGAGTATAAATACGGCAGCCTCAACGATAATCGTAAGCTTCTTCGGCTCAAAGGGGGCGTGACTTTAGCAATTGCGCTAACATTTCTGGTCTACCATTTTTTATTAGCTCCTAAAACTAGTGCTGATGATTTCTGGAATATTCGCAACTTTTTAGTCCACTATATCGCTCCACTGGGTATGATCCTCGACACAATTGTCTTTGATCGCCGAGGAAGTTATCGCCGCTATGACCCTTTGCTATGGACAATACTTCCCCTTACCTATTGCCTATGGGCTCTCGCCAATGGTTTCCTTATTAAGTGGTCCATTCCAGGGGCAAGCAGCAGCCCATTTCCTTACTTCTTTTTGGATGTTTATCAGTATGGATGGATGACCGTTGCGGCTTATATTATCAGCATTTCCTTATTCTATATCCTTATCGGCTACTTGCTTTTTGCTCTTAAGCATTTTGTTGGTTTTAAGCAAAATTCAGTAACTGCAAAAGCTCCTTGAGAAAAACCTCAGGGAGCTTTACTTATGGCTTAATTCACAGCGAGTGCCGCCGGTCGTTCATTGATAAGGTCTGGCGAAAAAGATAGTCATTAGACATGGTGGCGAGACTGACGTTTTCGTACTCAGAAATAATACGTTCGACATTAGCCAATCCAATACCACGATCAGGACCTTTAGAAGAATAGCCATTATCAAAAATATGGCTGATTGGTACCTGTTCCTCCTTAGTCGCATTTTCTACAACAAAAAACTGCTGGTTGTCCACTTTGAAATAAGCGATGCTTAAGGTTTTATCGGTCGACTCTTGAGCGGCTTCAATGGCATTATCGCATAAAATTCCAATAATAGTTACTAAGTCAATGACTTTCATTGGGATCGTCTCAATCTCATCAGGTGCTTCAATAGTAACATCCAAGCCAGCCTCTTGTGCTAAAATCATTTTAGACGATAGCATACTTTTAATAGGAGAAATATGAATAGAAGCTAATTTACCAACATCGACCTTTTTAGCCAAACTAGAATTTTGAGCAGCATCTCCTAGAATCTCATCATAGGTCTTCTTGATTTTAACCATATCCTGACTGGCAATACTCTTGGCTAACTTCTCCAGAGCCCGTTGGTAACTGCGTTTAAAAGTATTAAGTTCATCATAGAGCGATTCTATTCGACGATTGTAGCTTTCCAAGTTGGCGATATGGAGTTCTCTATCACGCTCGATGTCTTGTCTGAGGTTACTACGAGCCCAACGTGCGAAACCAAAAAGATACCAGCAAAATGCAACAACTCCGACGAGAATGACCTTATTGCGATTAGTCGAAATCCACTCAATAGCAGGATTGTGAAGATGGCTGAGCAAATAAACAATGTGCAGGAGTATATAAGAGGCAAACAAGGCTATGGTAACTCGAACTAAAAAACGATTTACTCGTTTATTATCCGACTCTGTAATCAATTTAAAGTCCATATTAAAAGTTTTATGAACTATCCAATACTCTGCAATAGTGAGCAAGTTAGCGATAATTAGGAGATAAAAAGGCTGACTTTGAAGATCAATCTGATTAGGATCTGTCTGGAAGATTAGGAAGTAAGAAATCCCCAGTAAAAACTCCATCACCATGGTTGTATAAAACGCATAAAAAAGGAGTTTACGTTTGGACTGATATTTGAAAAAGATAAATTCAATTAAGAGTAGATGGGTAACATCTACAATAGTGCCGCTCCCTAAATTAAGCGTAATAATTAAAGCAGATACTAGCGAGACTGGTAAAAGTTTCTTTAACGGAAGGCTGAGCTTGCTGACCCAGTTAAAGACATACCACCCCGACCAAAATAGGGTCCAAGAATAAAGGAAATAGCATATATAAATCATTCTTCTCTCTCTCTTCTAATATGTAATTCCTGGAAGAAGGTTTGATCGTGAACTCCTTGGGTCAGGCTTAATTCTCGGTAGTGGTTGAGCATTTTTTGGCTATTGTGGGACAGCTCTCCCAACTGTTCCACTTCTGTCTGCTTATAAGGAGTAAATTCTAAGCTAAAGTGCTGCACCCCTTGACTTTCAACGATACGGACTGTCAGTACAGCATTAGGATTACTGTCAAACCAAGGAGTCACTCGGTCAAACATTTCGCTAAAAATAGCTAAACCTGCACTGCTGTGCACCCCACAATCAACAATAATATCAGGAATATTCAGAACCAATTTTCTTTTCTGACGTTCAAATTCACTCATTTTAATGTAAAGAAAAGATTTGACCTCAGGGACTGTAACATTGAGCAGCTTAGCCTGACGATCTCTGGATTCTAAACCAGCAACATTGTCCTGAAAAATTTCATCAAATACTTCAGTCACTAGTGCTACATCACCACTATCAATGCTGCCACGTAAGCTAAGCAAAATATTGTTGTAGTCATGTCTAAACGAGCGCACTGACTGATAGAGATTTTCGATTTGTTGACTGTAGCTTTCCAAATTTTCCAGATAATGCTTTTGCTCCTGTTCACGCAGATCTTTCAGATATTCTCGTGAATAATAATCCGTTAAAATGAGGACCTTCATCAAGATCCCCAGATAAAAAACGGTCACAATAATATATAAGGCCGAAAGGGAAATACCTAACACACGCTCAACTTGCAGTTTTCCCAACAAAAGCAGAATATGCAAAATAAGATAATAGCTAGTCATCTCAAACAGCGTTACCCAGAAATTGCGTTTGGTACTGCTATCTAACCAAATACTCTCACGCAAGGCTAGATAATCAATCTGATAGAATTCCCTTAAAAAGCGTTCAAAGAGGTTAGTAGCAATTAGCACCAACATTGCCCAAACAAAATTAGTAGTAAGGTAATGAACAGACTGGTTAAATACAAAAGGGAAGACCACTCTGGCTAAAAAATTCCATAGAATAGCGTAAAAAACTGGAGGGTAGAGAGCAAAGAAAAGATTTTCCACCAGCGGCCGATCCGATATTTTGTAAGAAAGAATTCCCAGATAAAAAAGCGCACCAACTGTCACTTCACCAATCACAGGGCTGAGGAATAAAGACAGTACTATATGTAGACCAATCAACAGTCCCACTTTATAAAAACGCGGCTTAATACCTGTCACATAGGTAAACAGAGACCAAAACGATGAACAGATGATGAGCTTTAACATCAAAGGCTGCAATAAATCAGCAGTTAGCATTGACATGGACAAAAATTGTCCTTTCCAATAGTGATTTAGTAATATACCAATATTTTACCATAATACTAGGTGTAAAGGAACCTCAGTAACTGTTAAATAGGGAAGACGGTAAAATTTGTCTCACTAAAAAACAGAAATAACCAAGAAAATCAAAATGATGAATAAATGATTTTCTACTGTCACTCCTGCTTCCTGCTTTAAGTTTTTTATACTTGTTTTATGCCATTATATTCAATTGCCTTATCTGCGAAATCTTTTAGATAATAGTTGGTAACTCATCATCATCATCAAAGTCTTCAACAGTTTCTTCACCTGGCAAAGGCTTTTGTATGTGACCTAGGATAAAGCGAGAGATGGGTCCTGCTACCAGAAAATTCAGGGGCAGGGCAAAAATAAGATTAGTCAGCCACGCTTGACAATAAGCCGAAAAAGTAAGCGGACGACCATTATAGAGCAGACCATAGATTGACATACAAGTCACCATAAAGAGACACATAGTTCCAGAAATGGCTAAAATCTTAGCCCAGCGCTTATCATGTGCCCTAAGATGGTGCAAAATACGAAAGGCAATTCCTTTTGCTAGGGGGCCTACAATCAGCATATCTAAAAGAAAAGCAACAGCAAATCCTGGTAAAAAGCCAGTTAGAAAATGGTGCCAAGAAAATTTTGCAACACCTACCAAATCAAGAACGAATAAATTCCACAGACTCATACCGCAGACCATTAATCCACACATAAGACAAGTAAATAATACTGCTTCTTTAAAATTACGGGGCATCCTACACTCCACTTCTAATAGTTATATTTAAAAGCCTAACTCCTTTAATGTTCCTACTCGACGTGACATCTTAATAATCTAAAATGCTCTGGAAAGAGACTGTTTAAAGCCGCTGTCTAGAAATTAGAAAACAGTCCCTGATGTCTCATTAATTAAGGGTGGTGGCTAGGTTGTCATTGCGAGGTCGCTTAGCTACCTTACTAGTTGCTGGTTACCTGCTCAAGTGTAGTTAACTTCTATGACTCGTGTCGCAACAGCCCTAAGAAAATCCACTGATGTTTGATTTTCTACGCCAAACCCTAAAAGGTCAACGAAGCTGGCTTTGTAAGTAAAACATGATGTTGATGTTAAAGAGTATCAGCTTTTCTCGGTTATTGACCCTCTACCAGTCTAGCATAAACAAAAAAGTTTTGTAAGCTATTTACAAAACTTTTTCACTTTTTACCATACTAGTAAGAGGGGGCCTTAGATCATACAGATAGGGCTATAAAATCTCTTCCATTGAGGTGTATTGGGCTTTCAACCCCTGTCTTTCATAAAAGCGTAAAGCTCCTTCGTTAGCGTTCCAAACGTGAAGAGTCAAATTATAACATCCACACTGCTTGGCATAGGCACGCGCAAAATCAAAGAGCTCTTGACCGATCTGCTGACCACGCGCTGCTGCTGCGACACAAAGATC
Organism: Streptococcus sp. ELY_125; assembly: GCF_058314535.1. Classification (NCBI taxonomy): domain Bacteria; kingdom Bacillati; phylum Bacillota; class Bacilli; order Lactobacillales; family Streptococcaceae; genus Streptococcus; species Streptococcus sp. ELY_125. The sequence continues at coordinate 13,424 of NZ_JBZFUM010000005.1, forward strand.
ATCAATAAAAAGCGTTTTACGCGGTTGATCGGTACTGCCGTCATGAGTTTCAAGAACCATAAAAAGATGACCTATAATCTGCCCTTGGTCATTTTCATAAACAAAAATCGGCTTTTGAACATCAGGGATTAAAGCTTCTAACTCTTGGTGGGAAAACTTTTTCCCCTCTTGTCTGAATAAATCTGGGCGTACAGCATGATGTACAAGCAGAATTTCTTCTAATAGCTTTTCTAAGGCCGGAATATCATTTATCTTAGCACGTCTAATAACCATATAACCAACTCGCTTTCATAAGAAAATGAAGGACTTCCAAGATTCGAAGAGATTTTGGAAGTAGGAGAAATAGGACTGGGGAAGATTGAGCTCCATATTGGCTCAATGAATAAACTTGAAGAGAATCCGCACGCTCTTTGGACGAAAAATATTTATATCCCAGAGTGAGCATATTTTTAGGTGGCTGCTGTCTCTGCTTCTTAAGTAATCTCAATCCATAATATCATTACCAGAAAAAGGCTGTTTAGTGGCGACCCCCTTTTTGCATGCTACTCACCTAAAATAAGAAGAGCAATGCTTTAATATTGGTTGCTGTCTGATCTTCTTATTCTTTTATACTAGAGGCAATCCTAGTATAAAAGAAGGATACTGATAAATCAGCCTCTTTTAGCCCACCTGCTGGATCTTTAAACCTTTAAACAGCGTTACTTTCTAGCATCCAAGGGGTATCTCTACCCTATTAAATGGATTTAGATACCCTTGACGGCGTAGTAATGACCACTAGGGCTAGCAAAATTAAAGCTAGGAAAAGGCTCCGTCTGAAGCGGACTGATCTGCTCAGTCAACTCAGATATTTTAGCATGTAGCTGCAAAAGTTCTTCACTTTCAAAAAGAAGACTAGGCTGATTATCTACAAGCTCTGGCGATACTTGACGAATATACTCTTTATCATAAATCGTAAATAACGCTGCACTGTCCATCGTCGGCCGCATACTAAAGGTTTCGAAACCTTGAATTCTTGATTGGCTGACAATCTTACACCCGATAGCCTGCCAAAATTCTTTTTCTGCTGCAACATCATCCACGTAGAGCATAATCTCTACTTCTTTGTTTAACATTTTCTACCTCCATTATAGCATAAGGAAAATCGGATCGTCCCCAATCACCCTCTTCATTGTCCTAAAAGTTAACGTTATCCGACACAAAACCTTCAATATCTGTATTGATTTGCCAAATCATACCAAATTTATCCACAATAATGCCATAAGCTGGACTCCACGGCGTCTCTTGCAGTTCCAACTCAATTGCACGGGCATCTATCGCCAATTGGTCATAAAGCTTGCGAGCCTGCTTCTCATCTCCAAGCTGCAGGCAGGCCGAAATATTATTTCCCAAAACATAATCAGCTTCAGGATTATTATCCGAAATCTGCAAGCGGATGCCATTAATATCTAACTGGGCATTGAGGAGCAGGTCCTTATTTTTATCAGGAACATCAGGAATTGCTTGGCCAAAGGTTGTTAGATTAAGAACCGTGGCATCAAATACCTTCTTATAAAAATCAACCGCTTCTAAGCCGTTTTTATCCGTTACTAAATAGAGTTCAATCGCTTTAATCATTTCTTTCCTCACCTTTATTGTTACAAAAAGTATATTACTACATTGAGATAGTTTGGTCAATAGAAGTGTTCATTCTCTACTATCTAATTTTTTAAGAGGTTATCACTTGGTGTTAATTCTAAATGATAAAGGAAAGAGACACGCACAAAATTCTGAAGCTGACAGCACAGCTAACTTGATAAGCAACGGTTTATAAACCTAAATCTGTTACTGCTTGCTGTCACCTCTTCTATAAACAATCTAGAGGGCAAACCAAGTTGGTCGTGTTATTTTGAGCTAGCTGTAGTGCTCCAGCTATACTGGGAAAATCTTTATTATACCTTAACTTTACATTGATTTTGACTAATAAATTTGCTAAACTAGCTATAATAAAATTTTAAGGAGTTTTAATATGAATACATCCACAAATGGTCTACGCACCTTGGCTAAGGCTAATGGTTTGCTGGGGGTGATTGGGGGAGTTATTGCCTGTATTTGTACGGGGATTCTAACTGTCTATATCTTAATGAACGGAAATGATGCAGAACAGTTGGCAAAAAGTGGGGTAGTATTTCTTTCTTTCCCCACTTATATCATTCGAATTGCCGCTCTAGTGATGGGAATTATTGCTACGGTTAAATTTAAAGCAAATAAAAATGTCCCCCTAGCAGCTCATATTTTGTTCATTGTGGCATTTCCGGCAGGGTTTATTTTGGGATTTTTTGCTGATCTGTGCATTATCATCGCTGGTATCATTTATCTGGTTTCACTTAAGAACTTTGATCAGCCTCAGGATCCACAGCAGCAAGCACCGTTTCCTCGGCAGTAATGTCAATCAAAAAGCCACCTTAAGTCATTTCACAGACTTAGGTGGTTTTTTTGATTTTAAAATGTATCGACCATACTTTTTAACAGTTTAAAAGAATGGCCCTGAGCCTTCTGGTCATAGATATAACTATTGACAATGAGCTCGTCAAAGTCCACCCTGTTTCTAAGTTGGTTCAGCTGTTTGGAAGCTGTCTCTGGACTGCCGATAAGAGAAATCTGCGACATCTGTTTAACAATTAATTTCTCACGATGAATAATATCCTTACGCTCAAACGCTATCGGTCCAAAGTGCGGAACCTTAGTTGCCTGAATATAGTCCTGCCAAACCGCTTCCTCGTCTTCAAGCGGAGGGAGAAGCCCACTGGAATCACCTGTAATAATACCAAGGAAAGACTGCAGCTGAGTAGTAGCCAGACGCTTGGCTTCTTCATCACTGTCGGCTAGTACTGCATTGGCTCCTAATATCACATAAGGCTCAGCCAGGCCTTCTGATGGCTTAAAATTTCTGCGGTAAATAGCTACTGCTTCCTCCATCATAGCTGGCGCAAAATGAGAAGCAAAAGAATAGGGCAGCCCTAATTTAGCAGCTAGGTAAGCACTATCTGTGCTTGAGCCGAGAATATAGAAGGGAACGGTTAAACCAGCTGCTGGATAGGCATGAACAGGGTTCGTATCTCTAAAATAACCTGCCAGCTCAGCCACGTCCTCTGCAAAATGAGGATTAAGATCATCAGTTCTGCGCAGAGCCCTAGCCGTTACCATATCAGTTCCCGGTGCACGTCCTAACCCCAGATCTAATCGGCTAGGATAAAGAGTAGCTAAGGTACCAATCTGCTCGGCCACAATGTAAGGACTGTGGTTAGGGAGCATAATCCCACCGGAACCAATACGAATACTGGTGGTATTGGCTAGGGCATGTTGCATGAGGAGTACCGTGGCGCTGGAAGCAATACTTTTCATATTATGGTGCTCAGCTATCCAAAGGCGGTTATAACCTAAATTTTCTAGCTTTTGTGCCAAGTTAACCATATCATCTATAGCTTCCTTGTAAGTTTGCCCTTGGCGCAAGGGCACTAAATTCAATACTGACAGTTTCATCTTGTCTTCTTTCTAATCTTTTGGGCAGATCTACTTAAATTCTGTAATCTGCTCAGCCTTAAGACGAACAGATTCGTGCCCTTGCTCTTTGGCTTTTCCAAGAGCTAGAATCATTACTGGGACATAGCGTTCTTGTTCTAAACCGAATGTTTGTGCCAGCTGATCAGCTTCAAATCCACCAATAGGATTAGTATCATAACCATGGGCACGTGCCACTAACATTAGCTGCATAGCCGCTAGACTGGCATCAATTTTGACAATGCTGGTCATAGTATCGCGATCCAAGCTTTGATAAAACGGAATGATTCTGTCTAATTGGGAATCACGAATTTCTTTAGACATCTTGCCTTCTTCTACTGCTTTATTATAGATCTCTTCACCGTATCGATAGCATTGTAAATCACCAAAGATCAAAACCATAGCCGAAGAAGTTTCATTCTGGATTTGATTGGTCTTTAGAAGAGGAGATAACTGTTGCTTTCCTTCTTGACTATCGATAACAATAAAACGCCATGGCTGCATGTTAACAGAAGACGGAGCTGTTGCAGCCTCATCAAGCATATCTAGTATCTCGTTGCGGGAAATTTTTACTGCCTCGTCATAGATGCGTATAGATTTACGCCCTAAAACAATCTCATCAAACTGGTTCGTTTTCATTCTTCCTCCTGCCTATGAAAACCATTAAACGATTATTCTACAATCAATACACAACGGACCATCATTGATATATGCTGGGGGTTCCCAGCCGCTTAGAGCTTTTTCAAAGCTTCTTCTAAGCCAACCTGACCTTGTGTCATTTGGATAACCTTACCGATAGTATTATCATACTGAAGCAGCTTAGCTGAAACTGAAGCAACATCTGGAATCGGATTGCTGCCGACCTTGTTCGGAGCTAGATCTACTTGTCCTGTCCCTGCCTCTTCAACCAGTCCGCCTGGCTGTAAAATTGTATAATCTAAATCTGTCTGCGTTATAAGATAATTATCTGCAAAAAATTTTGCAATATTATAGTTGGTCAGTTGATCAAGACCGGTTTGATGCCATTTTTCAGGTTCTGTCGCAAACAAGGAACTCAGAAGGATATAGCGCCTGACGCCAGTTTGTTGGGCCGCCTGCATAGACTTGACAGCACCAAAAGCATCTGTCTGCAAGAGATCCTTTCCACGAGACCCTGCCATAAAATAGACAGCATCCATATCCTTAAATTTTTCAGCCATCACATCAGGATCATCATGCAGATCAAATGAAATAGGAATAACTCTATCAGCCGCCTGAAGTTTGCTAACATCCCTTACACCAGCATAGATAGTGTGACCATCTTTTAGCAATTGTTGAGTCAACCCTTGAGCAACCCTGCCATTAGCACCAATGATAAAAATATTCATTTTACACTTCCTCCTTTAAAAATACTGAGATTAGAACAATGCACATATGAGCTTTGCAGCCATGCATAACCATCTTAACCTCCTAGGTATAATGTATTTTATGACTTCCTAGGCCATCTGTCAAAAATCTGGATTTTTGACAACATTTTCTGGACTATTTTATTACTAGTCAAGATAATAAAAAAATCGACCCATTATTAAAATGAATCAGATTTTCTCTTATTCTTCTACTAAAGCAATATCAGCACCTAAGGCTCTCAACTTTTCAATAATATTGGCATAGCCACGTAGGATAAACTCAATATTGGTAATCTCAGTCCTTCCCTTTGCCATAAGGCCAGCAGTCACCAGCGCAGCTCCTGCTCGCAAATCGGTGGCCTTGACTGCAGCACCTGTCAGCTGACTTGGTCCATTATAGACAATCTGACCACCAAGTACAGAAATATCTGCTCCCATACGTGCTAATTCAGCAACATGGTTGACCCTTTTTTCATATATAGTGTCCTGAATCGTTCCACGGCCGTCAGCAGTTAACAAGAGCGGTGTAATCGGCTGCTGCAAGTCAGTTGCAAATCCGGGATAAGGTGCTGTTCGAACAGAAATAGCCTTGAGGCCTTCTTGCTTTTCAACAAAGATCGCATCTTCATCAATGACCATGCGGACGCCCATTTCTTCCAACTTCGAGATAAAACTATCCAAATGCTCATAAAGAACATTGGTTATACGGATGCCCTCACCAATAGCCGCTGCCATAGCAATATAAGTTCCAGCTTCAATACGATCAGGAATAACTTGATGACGAGTTCCGCCTAGACGCTCAACACCATCAATAGTAATCATATTAGTACCAGCACCGCGGACTCGCGCTCCCATATTGTTAAGTAGAGTAGCAACATCAATGATTTCAGGTTCACGCGCAGCGTTTTCGATAACAGTCCGACCTTGCGCCTTGACAGCCGCTAGCATAGTATTGATAGTGGCACCGACACTAACGGTATCCATATAGATATGGGCACCTTTCATGGGCTGACCGCTAGTAGCCAAGCGCATAGCCTCATCTTCATAGGAAATACTAGCCCCCATGGCTTCGAAGGCCTTGAGGTGCAGATCAATAGGGCGGGGACCTAAATCGCAGCCGCCCGGTAAGCCGACCACGGCCTGTCCAAAACGTCCTAGCAGACTGCCATAGAAATAGTAAGAAGCCCGCAGACTATTGATTTTGCCAAAAGGCATAGGCATATCTTCGACACCGCGGGGATCAATTTCAAGTGTATCACCTTCTCGCTTGATTTTAGCCCCCATGATTTCCATGATTTCTACCAGACTGTCCACATCACTGATAGCAGGCACACCATCTAATGTTACAATATCATCTGCTAGGATAATGGCTGGAATCAAAGCGACAACACTATTCTTCGCTCCTGATACAGCCACTTCACCAGACAGTGGCCTACCACCATTGATAATAATTTTTCGCATACCCTATGTGTTCTTTCTATATCCTTGAATTTAACCTTTTTATTATAGCAAAGATTAAGGTTTTTGACAATAAGTCTGAATAGAAAAGGCAAAGCTCCGCCGAAGGAACTTTGCCGCTAATACTATTGACTGATGGAAGCTTTCAAGGCTTCAACCTTGTCCAATTTTTCCCATGGCAGGTCGATATCGGTCCGTCCCATGTGACCATAGGCAGCAGTTTGTTTGTAAATCGGACGCTTGAGGTCTAACATTTGGATAATACCTGCTGGACGCAGATCGAAAGTTTGGCGCACTGCCTTTTCCAAAGCTGATTCTGATACGGTAGCCGTACCAAAAGTATCAACACGGACAGATACCGGATGAGCCACGCCGATAGCATAAGCTAGTTGAACTTCCGCTTTATCAGCCAAACCAGCAGCCACAATATTTTTAGCAATATAGCGAGCTGCATAAGAAGCAGAACGGTCTACTTTGGTCGCATCTTTACCAGAGAAAGCACCACCACCATGACGGGAGTAACCACCGTAAGTGTCCACAATAATTTTACGGCCTGTCAGACCAGAGTCACCTTGAGGACCGCCAATAACGAAGCGGCCTGTTGGGTTGATAAAAAACTTAGTTTGCTCATCCAGGTATTTAGCAGGGATGACTGCCTTGATGACTTGTTCAATAACATCTTGGCGAATTTGCTCGTTGCTGACTTCTGGGTCGTGTTGCGTGGAAATAACCACTGTATCTATACGTGCTGGCTGGTCATTTTCATCGTATTCTACTGTGACCTGAGACTTGGCATCTGGGCGAAGGTAAGCAATTGTCCCTGATTTACGTAGTTCTGCTAATTTCCTTACCAATTGGTGAGAAAGTGAAATTGGTAAGGGCATGAATTCAGGTGTCTCATTGACCGCGAATCCAAACATCAGGCCCTGATCACCAGCACCAATCAAGTTCAGATCATCTTCCTGACCTTGACGGGCTTCCAAGGCCTCATTGACCCCTTGAGCAATGTCAGTAGATTGTTCTACTAAAGATGGATGAACTCCAACAGAGTCAGCGGAAAAGCCATACTCTGCTTTATCATAGCCGATTTCAGCGATAGTCTCACGCACAATTCGGTTGATATCAATATAGGCTGTCGTCGATATTTCTCCGAAAACATGGACGGAGCCTGTATATACTGCTGTCTCAGCTGCTACGTGAGCATCTGGATCCTGCTTTAAAACAGCATCTAAAATAGCATCTGAAATTTGGTCTGCAATCTTATCTGGATGCCCCTCCGATACAGACTCAGACGTGAAAAGTTTACGTTCTGACATAAAAATGTCCCCCCTTATAAAATGTGAAACACTCACCGTTCATCACTTTTAGAGACGGCAAGCCAAACTGAAATATTGATATTTCAATTTCCTAAAGGGGCTGGGACAAAAGTCCTGCCTCCATAAATTAATTGAGATATAACAGTTTGACGCAGTAGTTGAATGACGTCCTTATCCCTTGCCTTGCAAGAGATAGTGGCTATACTAATCAACTGTGCGGAGGTGGGACGACAAAATCGAAATCGCAATTTTATTACGATTGACCGATTTTTGTCCCACTCTTTTTTGTCGAGTTACAAAGAACTGGCCCTGATAACGTACAACAGCTGCTAAGCTATAACTTAGAAATCCTCAGGCCACCTTTTCGGGACTCACTAACTCCATCATTTTAGCACAAAAGACAGGAAGTTCCTATTTTTTTTCACAATACTCACTAAATAACTTTATTTAATGACTTAAAACAGCTTCTAAGACTAACCGGTTTATGATACAATCATAGAAAATAGAGACCGAGAGTCAGAGTATCAAATGAATAATTCTTAACTATTTTAAATAAACTGAAATACATCAGACAATCAACCACGAAGGAAATTCTATGAAAACTTATGAAAAGCTCTATCATTTATTATTAGCACAAAATAATAATTTCATCAGTGGCGAACAGCTAGCACAGAAGCTAGCTGTTTCTCGGACAGCCGTTTGGAAATCTATCAAAACTCTTGAGAGCAAGGGACTAGTTATCGATTCCTTAAAAACCCGAGGCTATCGCCTAGTTCAGGGTGATCTACTTCTACCAGAGGTCATCGCACAAGCAACGGGAATAGCTGTCCACCTTAAAGAAGACTCCGCTTCCACTCAGGAGGATGCTAAAGAAGGGATACAAAAGGGACAATCTTCCCCCGCTCTTTATATAGCCCCTAATCAACAATCTGCACATGGCCGCTTTGAACGTCCCTTCTTCTCCCCAGAAAATGGTGGTATCTACATGTCTCTCCACCTCCAGCCTAATATTACTTATGACAAAGCACCAGCCTACACTCTCATGACAGCTGCGAGTATTGTCAAAGCTATTTCTAGGCTCAGTGGCAAGGACTGCCAAATTAAATGGGTTAATGATATTTATCTAGAGCAAAAAAAACTAGCAGGTATCTTAACAGAAGCTATTACCTCTATTGAGACAGGTTTAGTAACTGATGTTATCATCGGTGTTGGCTTAAACTTTTTTGTCCCCCAGTTTCCAGCTGATCTGACTGAAAAAGCCGGCAGCCTTTTTACCAGCCAGCCTGACATTAGTCGAAACCAACTGATTGGGGAAATTTGGAAGACCTTCTTTGAAACGCCAGAAAAAGATCTCCTCAAAGTCTATAAAGAAAAATCACTCGTTCTAGGTAAACGAGTGTCCTTTGTAGAAAATCATGTTAGCTATGCAGGCCTAGCTCGTGACCTTACAGACAGTGGACAGCTAGTCGTACAACTGGATAATGGCAAAGACAAAGTCCTAAATTCTGGTGAAATCAGTCTTTCTTCTTGGGAGACTTAGGAAGGGACTTGAGCAATTCTTTAAGGAGCCGATCAGCCAGATAGGCATTTTGTAAATTACGTATTAGTAGGAAAGCCCAAAAGGCAGCTATCCAAAAATGTCCTGTCAGCAGAGCATCACTGAAAAAATAGCTTTCCAGTGCACACCATAAAGCCATGCTGGTAAACTGTAATCTATTCATATACTTCATTATAGCAAAAAACCATCCAACTGGGTGGTTTTTTGCACAGAAAGAAAATTATAACTATTTAGTGACAATATCCTTCCTTTTTAATCTTCTTCAATATCAATCTTGCTAGAGAGAAATTCGAAACCATCCGGAATAAGTCCTTCTTGCGGAGTTTCTTCTTCTACTGCTGTTTCTTCCTTTGAACCTCGCATTTTTTGAGCAAATTCTGTACGAATTTCTTCAAAATCAGCTTTTGGCACTGCCATGATTTGGGGCGAGAAGCCGGCAGCCTGACTCATGATATTGCCAAAGACAGTATTTAAATCTGTCCTTTTCATAGCCTGTTCAGCATTGAAGGCAGCCTGAAAGGCTAAGATTGCATTCTCACTATTGGCTAAAACAGGCTCCGATCCCAGCAACAAAGCTCTATCCTGCGGACCAATAGAATCCAAAATTTCATTCCAAGAGCTTTTTAAAGCATCCAAATACTGGCGAGACTGTTGACTATCTGCTACAGTTTCTTCCATTATGGTCAAAATCTTAGCCTTATCAACCTTAAAGGTGAAGCTTGTCTTAACCCTGGGCTTACTAATCAAAGCAGGAAGAGCCGTGTCTGCTTGAGCTACCTGCTCCTTGAGCTGGGCAACTTCTTGTCTTAACTGTTTAAGTTCGACTTCTAACTCTTCTGAGATGTCAGTCCTATCAGAATGTTGGACATGTTCAGCTAGTCTCATCGTTAGCATTTCTGCATAGATCTTAGGCTGAGTGCCATTCTTAATTTCAGGCAGATAGTCTGTTACTGTCTCAATCATAGCAAAAACACGTTCTTGAGGAAGAGCTGTATTAGCCTGAAAGACTCGGCTAGTTCGTTGAACCTCTCCTCCTACCTGAACCATAAGTATATCTCGTAGGTAACCTAGCAGGTCTGTAGCGAGGCGACTCATACTCTTACCACTGTCAAAAATGACTTGCAAGTTTTCCAAAGCAGCTAAACTATCGTGCTCTGCCAACTTAGCGACATAATCATCTAGAGCTTGCTGGCCGACACTGCCTGTAATTTCCTCGGCAATAGCTTCAGTTATTTGGTTGTCAGTAGATAAGCTTAGGGCTTGATCCAGAATTGACAAAGCATCCCGCATCCCGCCCTCAGCTTGGCGGGCAATCAGTGTCAGTGCTTCATGTTCATAGGCAATCTTTTCACGCTCTAAAATATCGGACAGATGCTGACGGATAGCTACCTGTTTGATAGCCTTAAACTCAAAACGCTGAACTCGAGACAGAATAGTTGCGGGAATCTTATGCAATTCCGTAGTAGCTAGAATAAAGACAACATTCTCAGTCGGCTCCTCTAAAGTCTTAAGTAAAGCATTGAAAGCCCCTGTTGAAAGCATGTGAACTTCATCAATAATATAGACCTTGTGGGTTGCTCGGCTCGGCGCATAAGTTGACTTATCGCGAATTTCCCGAATCTCATCAACACCATTATTAGAAGCGGCATCAATTTCAATGACATCTTCCAAACTGCCTTCTGTAATATCGCGGCAGATATCACAGGTGTTGCAGGGCTCGCCATCCACCTGATTAGGGCAATTCATGGCCTTAGCAAAAATTTTAGCAACACTGGTCTTACCGGTTCCGCGGGGACCTGAGAAGAGATAAGCATGGCTGATTTTCCCAGAAGCTACGGCCTGCTTAAGCGTTGTTGCCACTACTTCTTGTCCAATTAGTTCACCAAAGCTCTGGCTGCGGTATTTACGATAAAGCGCCTGATACATTACTTTCCAACTCCAAACATGGCAAAATCCCATTCTGTCTTATCCACAAGAATGGCAACAAACCTCTCCAGATAGTCCTGATCAATTTCATCGTAATCACTGACAAGCGAAGAGTCGAGGTCTAAAACACCTAATAAGCGGTCCTTATGGTACATGGGAACAACAATTTCTGACATGGCAGCCGAATCACAAGCAATATAATTAGCATGCTTGGTTACATCTTGAACAAGCAAAGTTTCATTTTTTTGAGCAGCTTCGCCACAAACCCCTTTTCCAAGAGCGATATGAACACAGGAAACATGTCCTTGAAAAGGGCCTAAAATCAACTCACTACCATCATACAGATAGAATCCCGTAAAGACCGAGTTAGGCAGTCCCTGACGCAGGAGAGCCGAGGCGTTGGCCAGATTAGCAAGGGCGTTAGTTTCACCTTCTAATAAGGCTTCTAACTGCGCTAAAAGTAAATCGTATTGTGATTTTTTTTCTACATTTGTCATAGGGTTATTATACCAAAAAAGACTGAGCCGAGCGAATTTAGAGGTGCAAAAGAAAAGGAAAACTCTTGAAACCTGCTGGCGCTAGACAGGAAAATCGAGCCTTTGAATTTTAGTTTTGACACTAGATCAGCAAATAATCCCCCTTCAGTAAAGACACTAAAATTTGACAGCCATAATGCTTTTATATCATTGCTTTATGAGCTTAATAAGGCTGTCTTATTTCTTATTTTTGCTTTTTAAGGACGTCATGTCCTACTTTATTAAATTTAAAATAAATTCCCTTGCAAAAATAGTCTGTCTCAAAAATCAAAATTTCCAAAGGGCTTCTATTTTTCTGTCGGAAATTGTCCCCAGCAAAGTCCTTATTGCTATCTTATTCAATTAAACTCAAACGGCACAACTGAGTGAAAAAGAAAAATCCACCTAGAATTTCCAAGAATCCACTGGTGAATTTCCCAATTTCATTTTACTTGCCGTGAAAAGGTTCGTGTAAATCTAATTAATAATATTCGCCTTGGCGATAATTCCATGAGTTAAAGATATCTGATAAGTTCATCATGATCTTATCAATGTCCAGACCTTTGCGAATAACGACAGGACAGTTGTCAATTGAGCGACTGCCCTCACCTTGTTCAGGGATCAACTTACCATCTTTATCCACCATAGACACCATGACTCCTTGTTCATAGCGGGTTTCAATTGTCTTATCCGGTTGGATTGAAGCTACATAGTCATCAGCCTCAATAACCAAGTCGACTGACGATTCAATGCGTTCACCAATTCCTTCGACTTTACCGCGGTTACCCTTACCTGATGGGTTAGCAGATGAGGCATAAACCATCTTGCCTTCTTTTTCCCACATTTCTTTGGCAATCTGCTCACCTGCAACACCAAACTTGATGACAAAACATGAGGTACCACGGCTGTCAGTCATTAACTCTTCACGCCCATCACCAAAGGCTTGGAGCTTAGCGTAAGCATCTTCACGCCATGGAAGGATACAACCCAGAAGGATATCTTCATCCCAATGTTTTTGGTAGAAGCGTTCAATTTCAGGTGTTAATTGTGCAAGAGCACGAAGTTCGTCCATACTGCCGCAAAGGACAACTCCTGGTTTATTGCGATTACGGTTTTTAGCTTCAAACTTGCGTTCCAAACCAGCCTTATCACTGGTCATAATGATGTAACCAACCTTTGTTGGGGTTACAATACAACCACCATCGCCTTTAAGAATTTCAAGGCCTTCTTGGTTAAGGCTTCCATCCCATTGAACATGTTTAGTCATAAAATAGTTTCTCCATCTAAATCAATTATCGACCTGACCATTTTAGCATGAAACAGGTCCTTTTTCAAGTAATTTTCTGAATTTTCAAATACCAATTCTGATTCAACCTTGCCAGTAACTCGGACGATTTCTCTCGTATTCAGCAATCAACTCTTCGTACTGAAGTGTAATACCGATATCGTCCAGCCCATTTAGGAGTTTGTGTTTCCAATCACCATCGATCCCAAAGCTGAACTCACCGACGGGGGAATTGATCTTTTGTTCATAGAGATCAACCGTCACTTCATCCGTCGGAGACAGTTCTGCTAGTTTTTGGCGAACCTCAAGTGGCTGAACGATAGGCAAAATTCCATTGTTGAGGTCGTTGTTGTAGTGAATATCACCGAATGAGCCGGCGATAATCACTTTAAAACCATAATCAGCCAAGGCCCAGGCCGCGTGCTCACGCGATGACCCAGCACCAAAGTTGTCCCCTGTGATCAGGATTGTCGCCTTGCGGTAGGGGGCAGTGTTGAATACAAAGTCCGGATTTTCTGTGTAGTTATCATCTAGATAACGCCACTCATACATGAGGTACTTACCAAAACCTTTCTTATCAATCAGCTTGAGGAATTGCTTGGGAAGTATTTGGTCAGTATCAATATTATCATTCATTAAAGGAACTGTTGTCCCTGTATAGACTGTAAATTTTTCCATAAATTTATTATTTGCTGGTTTTTAGCCAGCCCATCCTTTACTGTGCTTCTGGAAGTTGACGGACATCGACAAAACGACCTGCAATTGCAGCTGCAGCCGCCATAGCAGGGCTACAGAGATGAGTTCTAGCGCCTACACCCTGACGATCCTCAAAGTTACGGTTGCTGGTTGATGCTGCATGAACTCCAGATGGGACCTTGTCAGGGTTCATCCCCAAACACATCGAACAGCCTGGATCGCGCCATTCAAAACCAGCATCCATAAAAATTTTATCCAGACCTAGATCTTCTGCCGCTCGCTTAACTGGCCGTGACCCTGGAACCACAATAGCCGTTAGATTCGGAGCAATATGTTTACCCTTAACAAAATCTGCCGCTACCTTGAGGTCGCTGAGACGGGCGTTAGTACAAGAACCCAAAAAAACATACCCGAGCTCAATATCTTTAATGTGTTCACCTGGTTTAAGATCCATATAATTATAGGCACGCTCATCATTCATATCACGAATCTCAGGGAAAGGTTGGTCATAAGCCACACCCATGGATGGATTAGTGCCCCAGGTTACCATAGGGGCAAGCTCTGAAACATCCACCTCAATGATTTTGTCATATTTAGCATCAGGATCTGATACTAAAGTCTTCCAATCCGCTACAGCTGCTTCAAAATCTTCACCTTGAGGTGCTTCTGGACGCCCCTTGACGTAATCAAAAGTAGTTTGATCTGGATTCATAATCCCCATCTTAGAGCCAAATTCAATAGACATGTTGCAGATGGTCATACGTTCTTCCATGCTCAAAGCCTCTACGGCTTCACCAACATACTCAACAACATGGCCGACACCGACGGCTACCCCATACTGGGCAATAAGAGCTAGAACATAGTCTTTCGAATAAACGCCCTTTTGCGGCTTCCCGATAAAGCGGACCAAAAGTTTCTTAGGCTTTACCTGCCAGATGGTTTGGGTCGCAAAAACATGCTCAACCTCGGTCGTACCGATACCAAAGCCAATGGCACCAAAAGCGCCATGAGTAGCTGTGTGGCTATCACCACAGACGATAAACTTCCCAGGCTGAGTACGGCCGCTTTCTGGCCCAACCATATGGACAATCCCCTGATTTTCGGAGCCATGAGGGGCGTGGGGAATCCCAAATTCTTTAACATTACGCGCCAAGGCATCCATTTGGGCTTTGGAAATAGCGTCACGAATATCATAAATATTAACTGTCGGCACATTATGATCAAAGGTTCCAAAAGTCAAATTCGGCCGGCGCACTTGACGATCAGCTTCGCGCAGGCCATCAAAGGCCTGGGGACTAGTTACTTCATGGATATAATGCTGATCCACATACATCAGCTGGGGCTCACCTTCATGTCCCGTAATGACATGACGTTCCCATACCTTATCAAATATTGATTTTCCACTCATTTTACATACTCCATAGGACATAAATAATCACTGCGTCAATAAGCAGTCCCAAATACCAACAAATTCTAAAATACCATTTTAAGATTTTGTGACGAAAGAGTCTGGCAGCTAGATAGGAGCCGATGCCTGCTCCTGTTAAGCTCATAAAGAGCAAGCTCCTTTCAGAAATTCGCCAGTCCCCTCTTACAGCACGCCTTTTGTCCAAACCGTAAAGAATAAAAGCAATGATGTTCCATGCCAATAAGAGGCCAGCAACAGTAACAATAACCATACTTTTACAGGTTAGCGACAATGGCAGCTGTCATCTGAGCCGTATCGGCATTACCACCTAAATCACGCGTAAAAATACCTTGAGCAAGAGTCTTATCCACTGCTGCTTCAATCATCTCGGCTCCCTTTATCTCACCAAAAGAATCCCGCAGCATCATAGCGACAGATAAAATCATGCTGATTGGATTAGCAATCCCCTGACCAGCAATGTCGGGCGCTGACCCATGGATGGGCTCATAGAGGCTAGGACCATTTTCTGAATGGCTAGCCGATGGCATAACACCAAGTGTCCCAGGTAGGACACTGGATTCATCAGAAAGAATATCACCAAACAGATTTTCCGTTACAACCACATCGAAGCGGGCAGGATCAGTAATCATCAGCATGGCTGCACTGTCCACTAACTGATGCTCCAGCCTAACATCAGGATAATCTTTGGCAAGATCATCAGCCACTTTACGCCAAAGCTTAGAGGTCGCAAGCACATTTTGTTTGTCAATACTGGTTACTTTTTTACTGCGGTTTCGTGCGATATCAAAGGCTTTGCGCAGAATACGACGGATTTCTTCTTCTGAATAATCATTGATATCACGCGCTTTTGCTTCCTCAAGAATGTGTTCCCCAAAGTAGATTCCACCCGTCAGCTCGCGTACTACAACAAAATCAACACCTGCAATACGCTCGGGTTTAAGAGGAGATAGATGCTTGAGCGCATCAAAAATTTTTACCGGACGGATATTAGCAAATAGATTAAGCTCCTTACGCAGGGCTAATAACCCCTGTTCCGGTCGGACAGGTGCTGTATCATATTGAGGGGCACCAATAGCAGCTAAGAGGATAGCATCTGCCTGACGGCTGGCTGCAAGGGTCTCTTCCGGCAATGGCTGCCCCTTAGCATCAATGCCAGCACCACCAAAGAATTGAGCGTCAATGTTGTAAGCAAAGTCTATTTTATGAGCAACAGCTTCAAGAACCTTCAATCCGGCAGCCATAATTTCAGGACCAATACCATCACCAGCTAGAGTTACAATGTTTTTCGTCATACTATCTCCCTTTTACATGTCTTTTTCTGACAGACGCCGGCCAATTTCTCCAGCATTTTCCTTTTGAACAAAGACATTGGCATTCACATAAGCTATACTACTAGCCTTCATAACATCAAAATCAATACCAGAGGCGTTGAAAATCGTACCCGTATCAACATTCTCAACAGAAACTGAAACACGAGCTTGAGCATCAATACCATCTGTGATGGCATCAATACTGTAGCTGAGTAGTTTAACGGTTTGATTAAAGAACTTATCAATAGCATTAAAGGCGGCCTCAACAGAACCCTTGCCATTAGCAACGACATCAACCTGCTCGTCGTCGATGTTGGTCATGGTTACGACGGCTGTTACAGTATCATCATTGTTTGAGGTTAATTTCAGATCATCAAAATGGAAGCCTTCCGGATTAGCAACATCGTTGCCTTCCACTAGGGCGATGATGTCTGCATCTCGGATATCGTGCTTCTTATCTGCTAATTTTTTAAATTTGGCAAAGAAGGTGGTAATTTCCTCTTCAGCAAAATCCAGCTCCAACTCTTTGAGTTTCTCAACAAATGCATGACGGCCTGACAACTTACCAAGCGGCAGGGAGCTTTGCTTAACCCCAACCAGCTCAGGGGTAATGATTTCATAGGTCAATGGATTCTTAAGCACACCATCTTGATGAATGCCAGATTCATGAGAGAAAGCATTGCCACCGACCACAGATTTGTTTTTAGGTACAGGGATACCTGAGAAGCGCGATACTATAGCAGAAGTATTCACTGTTTCATTAAGAATAATATCGCTAGTTACATTAAAATAATCTTTACGAATATTAAGGGCTACTGCAACTTCCTCTAGCGCTACATTCCCTGCTCGCTCTCCAATACCATTGATAGTCCCTTCAACTCGACCGGCTCCATTTTTAATAGCAGCCAAGGTATTGGCTGTAGCCATACCGAGATCATCATGGCAATGGGGACTAAAAATGATATCGCGATCAGACTTGATATTTTCAATGAGGTATTCAAAAATATGTCCAAATTCGGTCGGTGTCGTGAACCCCACAGTATCCGGAATATTGATGTAGGTTGCTCCAGCATCTACGGCAGTCTGTACTACCTCCAAAAGATAATCCAGCTCCGTTCGTGTGGCGTCTTCTGGTGAGAACTCCACGACATCAAAATACTGGCGAGCATAGGAAACGTGCTCCTTAATGACGTCCAAAATTTCTTCTTTAGATTTTTTCAGCTTAAATTCACGATGGATAGGACTTGTCGCAATAAAGACATGGCACTGAGGATATTTCGCATCTTTCAAGGCCTCATAGCAAGCATCAATATCCGACTTAACTGAACGAGCCAAACCTGTTACAGCTGTAGTTGTCATGGCAGCTGCAATCTGTTTAACAGCTTCAAAAGAATCCGGACTAGCTGCAGGGAATCCTGCTTCAATAGCAGAAATGCCCCATTTTTCCAGCTGCTTAGCAATAGCTACCTTTTCTTTTACTGAAAAGTTAACCCCTGGAGTTTGTTCACCATCGCGCAGGGTGGTGTCAAGAAATTCTACTTTATGCATAGACTTACCTCTCTTTTTAATAAATCAGTAAAACGCACCTTAAGCTCTCCGTATGAAATTAAGTTCATTAAAATTTACCCTTATTTTCACCCTTTTGGTACTTTTTAAGGATGAGATGCTTACTGGCCTGTTTTTTTAATAAGATAAATAAAAACACCTCGCACCAAGCGAGATGTTTTCATGAATCCCGCTTGGTAAGCCAAACAGGACTAATGCTTTTGCACTAGCCCTCATTCCTCAACAACAAGACTGTCATAGGTTGTGAGATCATTTGACTTTTTCCCTTCGATGTTTCTTGCTTAATATCCTATCCTATTCTAAAAGGAAAGTCAAGTGTTTTTAGAAATTTTCTGAAAAATCGGATAATTATATCTCGATAAAAGTTCCAAAATAAAGCTAGCGACTGGCAAATATTTCAAACATCTAGGTGCGAAGGTGTGTATAGCTATCACAAACCGTTTAACAGACAGAGGGTCTCTAAAGTTAACAGCTTTCCAATAAGATCGCACCTTGTCCGCTGTTAATAGTTAGTTACCCAAGATACTGGCAATCTTAGTATTGATAAGGTCGATAGCCACAAGGTTTGATACTCCTTCTGGGATAACAATATCAGCATAGCGCTTTGTCGGCTCAATGAACTGGTGGTACATGGGCTTGACCACACTGGTATATTGTTCAATGATACTATCTAAACTGCGGTCGCGCTCTTCCATATCCCGTTTAATACGGCGAATGATACGAATATCATCATCTGTATCAACGAAAAGTTTAATATCCATGAGATTTCGCAAGCGTTCATCCTCTAATACTAGAATCCCCTCCACGATAAAAACATCCTGCGGCTCTTGCCGATAGGTTTGCTCACTGCGTGTATGCTGGGTATAATCGTAAATCGGTATATCTACTGGTCGCCCCGCCTGTAGTTCTCTGATATGTTCAATCATAAGGTCAGTATCAAAAGCCAGAGGATGGTCGTAATTAGTTGAAACTCGTTCTTCAAAGGTCAGATGAGACTGATCCTTATAATAGGAATCATGCTCAATCATCGCAATTTTAGAATCGGGAAAGTGATTCAAAATCGCTCGTGAAACACTGGTTTTTCCACCACCAGAACCACCAGTGACGCCAATAATAATCGTTTTTTTGCGCATGCTTTTCTCCAAAACTTTTAATTAAAAATCAACTTCCCTATTATACCCTAAAAGATGGTATAATTAAAGCCGACATTAAAGAATAAAGGAAGTATAATGACCATCAAACTCCCACTAGTACTGCAAGAAAAGTGTCAGCAAAAAGATATCACTGATTGGACATCTATCCAGAAGCAAGCGTTTCAGCCGATAAAGAGCGGTGCTAACTTTTTAGGAATCAGCCCAACTGGAACGGGAAAAACCCTAGCCTACCTTCTGCCGCTCCTCTTAAAAATAGATAGACTAAAAAGTCAACAAGTCTTAATTTTAGCACCAAACACTGAGTTGGCTGGACAGATTTTTGAGGTTGTCAAAGACTGGGCAGAACCTGTAAAGATTTCCGCCCAGCTTTTCATCTCTGGTTCCAGTCAAAAAAGACAGATTGAACGCCTCAAAAAGGGACCGCAGATTTTAATTGGCACTTCAGGACGAGTTTTAGAATTGATCAGGCTGAAAAAAATCAAGATGATGAATGTAGACACCATCGTCTTGGATGAGTTTGACGAACTCCTTAGTGATTCCCAATACCAATTTGTCAGTAAGATTTCCCACTATGTCCCTCGCCAGCACCAGATGATTTACATGAGTGCGACGTCTAAAATTGATCGGCAGGAGCTGGCTGAGGATACTCTGGAGATCAATCTGAGTGATCAAAGTCTAGACAATATTCATCACTATTATCTCCAAGTAGATAAACGTCAACGCCTAGAAATCCTGCGCAAGCTGTCCAATATTCCCGAATTTCGAGCCTTGGTTTTTTTCAATAACCTCTCCGACTTAGGAGCCAGTGAAGAACGCTTACAATTTAATGGTGCTTCTGCAGTTTCTTTGGCTAGCGACGTTAATGTCAAGTTCCGAAAAATTATCTTGGAGCGCTTCAAAAATCAGGAGATTTCCTTGCTATTGGCTACAGATCTAGTAGCACGTGGTATTGACATTGAGAATCTAGAAACCGTTATCAATTTCGATCTTCCTCGGAATAAAGATGTCTACACCCACCGGTCAGGACGCACCGGGCGAATGGGTAAGAATGGTACAGTAATCACCTTTATTAGCCATCCAGAGGACTTAAAAAAACTGAAAAAATTTGCAAAGGTTCAAGAAATTAGTTTGAAAGATCAGACCTTTTATATTAAATAGCCTTAACTTTTTCCTGTCTTAATAGGTATCACAGATCTTGATCACTCTTCTCGACCAAGATCTGTGAGCCAGATAAGGGGGCTCTGTAGCAAAAGAAGCTGGGCGAAACTCGTCCAGTATTTTTGTTTTAGAATAAACTCTTACCCCTACACAGGTCATTGGTTGCTTTAGCACCACTGAACCACTGCTGGCTGGCTTTCCTTGTACCACAAGATCAAAGGAAAAACCTAAACGACTGCAATGAACATCGTTCATCTCATTTTCAACCTCCAAAGGCTCCCCGAACCTTATGGGGTGGCTACTGTTCGTCTTATCTCTACTTTTACAGTTGGTTAGGATAACCGCTATCACTTGTATAGCAGGGGATAAGGATATCCAACCAACCACTGCGCTTAGCAAATAAAATTGACCAATAAATAAGGCTGAGAACTTTTGTCTCAACCTCGGGAAATAGAACTGGCAAAGCAAGCAAGTGTTAAAAACAGTCTGAGGCTAGACTGTTTCAGGCAACAACTAAAAATGAACATTTGTTGATAGCCCTTTTGTTATTTTTGGGTTGATCCCACTCCCTTTTCTTATATAAGTTAGTATTTCCTTCGCTAATTTAGATCCCTTAGAGGCGAGAAGACAATTTTCTCAATATCATTAAGATAAACTGACAGAGCTTGCTGTGCCTCAAGATAAGATTTCAAAAGGCTATTGCCTTCAAGCTTTTGTCCAAGTTCTTCAATCTTTTTTTGATCTGATTCACTAGGCATTTGACCAGACTGCATAGCAGTGTAAAGTTGTTCTTGAAGGGCTGAAAACTCTGTAAATAAAGTTTTTGCTTCCTCATTAGCATCAATTTGGGCTTTCTGGTCAACTAGAGTTTGGTATTCCGGTAGCGCACGAATGCCACGTTCAAGTTCATTGGCTAAGTCATAAATATTTGCAGTCATTTCTGTTTTCTCCTCAATCTATCGTTACTGTATAGTCTGAACCTTTATTAATAAGAATCAGGGCCTGTTCTTGGTCTTTTTGATTTTTAAAGGTGATCTGTAAGATACCATTGATATCTTCTCGGTTTTCCTCATTGATACGAATATTCATGACGGAAATGCCACGCAGCAGTTCCATAACTCTTAAAATGCTGTCTTCTTCATCGGGAATGGTAACATAGAGGTCAAAACCACTGTCTACCCCACCTTTTTTATGGATTTCCATAGCTTTACGGGTCAAGCGAGCCTGATTAAAAAATTGCCAAATTGCCTCTTCATCGCCTTTTTCAATACGATCTGCTACTGTATCCAAGCGTTGTTTAAAGTCAGCAATCCGACCGAGAACGGCCTCTTTATTAGTCAGCAGAATACTGCTCCACATTCCAGGTTCACTTTCAGCAATCCGAGTCATATCCCGAAAACCACCAGCAGCAAAATGATTCGTCATCTCATGATCTTGCGCATAATCCCCAGCTTGCTCCATAAGACTGGCAGCCAAAACATGGGGAAAGTGGGAAATTTGACTCGTCACACAGTCATGCTCCTCAGCATCTATCTCGATAAAACGCGCATGCAGACCACTTAATATCTTCTTTAGGTCAATAATCGTTTGCGGTCGGGTTAAAGCAGTAGGCGTGAAGATATAATAAGCATTTTCAAAGAGGTTGATATCCGCCGCAATAGCTCCAGATTTATGTGAACCAGCCATAGGATGAGAACCTACAAATTGGACTGGACAATTGGCTAAATAAGATTCAGCAGCAGCAACGATATCTCTCTTAGTTGAGCCGGCATCTGTGATAATCACATTGTCCTTAAGTCTCAGTTCAGCTAATTCCTTAATAAAACCAATCGTTTGCTTAATGGGAACAGCTAGAATAATGATATCTGCTCTTGGTGCAAATTCAGCAAAATTTGCTGTTGCCTCATCGACTATACCGCGCTCCAGAGCAACGTTACGAGATTTATCTGAGCGATTGTAGCCCAAAACAGTGTAGTCAGGGTGACCACGTTTGATGCCTAGAGCAATTGAACCGCCAATCAGTCCAAGGCCGGCTATATAAATTGTTTTCGTCATGATTCCCCCTTTTTTCTGTTTCCTAATGCTTACTACTTATTATTTTTTGTTCCAATTCCAAAAGGTATCGCTTACGCTCAATACCACCGCCATAACCGCCTAAATCACCATTTGCAGCAATGACGCGATGGCAAGGAATCAAAATTGAAATTTGATTGGCACCGTTGGCATTCCCAACTGCCCTTACTTTATCAGAACCACCTAGAGACAGGGCCAAATCCTTATAAGACCTTGTTTCACCTACAGGAATTTCCTGCAGCAGTTTCCAAACTGAACGCTGAAAGCCTGTCCCTCTTTGATATAGTGGAATTGTGAAATCAGCAGAAAGCCCTTTAAAATAGTCCTCTAATTCTTTTTTTAACTGCTCTAAGATCATGTTGTGACCATGAATGATACGAGCATTTTGTTGCCGACGCAATTTTTCAAGTTCTTTTTCCAAGCCCCTGCGATTATCAAATTCTAAGAGGTAAAGATAGTTGTCATCAGCAAGAGCAAGCATGCGACCTATTGGAGTCATGATAAAAGAGGCGGTGATAACTATAACATCCGTTTTTTTAGCAGGGTTCCCCATAATTTTCGTAAAAGCATCATTAAAGCCACTAGATGATTGGTAACCCATTGCTAGCTGCTGGTCAATAACTTTTGAGCCTTCTTGGATTTCTTTGAAAGCTAATCCCATTCGACGAGATCTGGCATACTGCACAAAGGTCATGTGATAATAATCTTTAAATTTTCGTCTTGCTGTAGCAGAATGTAACCCCAGCTCTCTAAAGTCTTCTTCCCGCCAATGTTTTTCTGGGTCGCTTTCTACCGCATCCACTAAAACCTTTATATCATCAGGTATTTGTTGGGGATAAGACAAAGGACAGCAGATTTTACAGGGACGATATCCCGCAAGCAAGGCCTCTTCAGCAGTGCGATAAAAAAGACAATTTTCAAATTTGGGTTTTCTAGCACGGCAAGTCGCATGGCAAAAGACACCTGTCGTTTTGATAGCTGCAAAAAAGATGCCATCAAATTGTATGTCTCGTTCAACAAGGGCACGGTAATAGCGATGGGTTAAAGTGTTATCGGTAATCATTAATCAAACTCCTTCAGCTGTACGATCATTTTATTTTATGATAACGCAATGAAGGTGAATTTGCCTCCGAAAAATGAACAAGTATTTACCGGAGGAATACCACGATTAAAAGTTCTTCACATAATCGCGATGGCGTGCCACTGCTTCTTTAAGTTCTTCCATGTTGTCCGATGAGAATTTTTCCAAGATTTCATCAACCAAAACTGTTGCGACAACAGCCTCCATGACAACACCAGCTGCAGGTAGAGCAGTTGGATCAGAACGTTCAACCGTAGCCTTATAAGGCTCATGTGTCTCGATATCAACTGACATCAGCGGTTTATAGAGAGTCGGAATGGGTTTCATGACACCGCGGATGACAAGAGGTTGACCGTTAGTCATACCGCCTTCAAAGCCGCCTAGATTATTGGTTCTGCGGGTATAACCCTCTTCTTCATTCCAGAGAATCTCGTCCATAACTTGGCTGCCGCGCAAATAACCGTCCTTAAAGCCAAGGCCAAACTCAACGCCTTTAAAGGCATTGATTGAAACAACCGCTTGGGCAATCTTGGCATCTAGTTTGGTATCCCATTGCACATAGGAGCCCAGTCCAACCGGAACACCGCCAACGACCGTCTCAATAACACCGCCGATGGTATCGCCTTCTTTTTTTATCTGGTCAATGTAATCTTTAATTTCTTGTTCACGCTCTTGGTTGACAATTGATACTTGCGACTTGGCCGCTAACTCTTTGATTTGCGAGACGCTCAGACCATCGGGCACATCAATTTCCTTGCCGCCAAAGACCACAACATGATTAGCAATTTCAATACCCAATTCGGCTAGTATACGTTTAGCTACTGCTCCAACTGCGACTCGCATGGTCGTTTCACGGGCACTCGAACGTTCCAAAGAATTGCGTAGATCGTCAAAGCGGTACTTGATACCACCGACTAAATCTGCATGCCCAGGCCGTGGATGGGTAATCTTTCGTTTGGTCTTGAGGCGCTCCTCAATATCTTCCGCTGACATAATATCCAGCCATTTCTGGTGATCCTTATTAAGGACATCCATTGTGATTGGAGCACCGGTGGTTTTTCCATGGCGAACACCTGAGGTAAAAACGATCTGGTCGCTTTCTATTTTCATGCGCCCACCGCGACCATAGCCACCTTGACGGCGTTTAAGATCAGTATTTATATCCTCCGCTGCTAGGGATAAACCTGCAGGTACACCTTCAATGATAGCCGTTAGACGTGGACCGTGTGATTCACCTGCTGTTAAATATCTCATTTACTTCACCAAATAATCTTTCATCTCAGCCAAGGGGATTTGATTAACAGCAGCCTGTCCAATTTTAGGAAGGATAACTGTTTTAATGCTATTTCCCCGTGCTTTTTTATCATGGGTTAAAGCAGTGTAAAGCTCTTCAACCTCCCACGGTTCGTGGTCAATTGGCAGTCCAAACTTGATACACATATCGGCAATCTGTTGCGTAATACCTGCGGGCATCAATCCTTTTTGTTCGGCTACCCGCGATAACTGTACCATTCCAATAGCAACAGCTTCCCCGTGCATCACCTTACCATAGCCTGCTGTTTGCTCAATGGCATGACCGATAGTATGACCAAAGTTAAGGTACATACGAACGCCGCCTTCAAATTCATCTTCAACTACAATTTTACGCTTAACATCGCAGGAATGATATATGATAGATTCCGCATGCTCTAAGATAGATTGAGTTGTCCCTGACATAGTCTCCAATTCCTGCCAAAGCTCCACGTCATTGATAAGACCATACTTGATGACCTCTCCCATTCCCTCGATAAGCTCACGATTTCCTAGAGTCTGCAGCGTATCAGGGTCAATGAGTACACCATCTGGCTGAGCAAAACTCCCCACAATATTTTTAGCTAAAGGGGTATTGACCCCCGTTTTTCCACCAATAGAAGAGTCTACCTGTGCTGTCAGGCTAGTTGGGATCTGCAGAAAGTGGATACCGCGCATATAGGTAGAGGCGATGAAACCAGCCAAATCTCCCGCAACACCGCCGCCTAAGGCAACAATACCATCGCTGCGGGTCATCCCCTGCTTAATGAGAAACTCATAGGCTTTTGTAGCTGTAGTCAGGCTCTTGCTGGCTTCTCCTTCCAAGAAATCAAAAACGCAAACATCAAAACCAGCTCCTTCTAAGCCTAGTTTAACCTTTTCAGCATAGAGACGGGCAACATGATTGTCCGTAATAATAGCAATTTTTTGCGGCTGCCAAAGTTCAGTCACCCATCTCCCAACTTCGCTAAGGGCACCTCTTTTGATCACAATATCATAGGGAGTATGTGTTAAATCTACATGTAATTTCATCCTGTGCACCTCTCACTCAATGCTTAAACGTCGTAGCGCTTTGTCAACTCCTGCCAAATAGTATCGGTCGGCATTGTTTCACCCGTCCAAAGCTCAAAAGCCTTAGCAGCCTGATACAGGAGCATTCCCAGACCATTGGTCGCCTTAAGTCCTTTGCTGCGAGCATATTTTAGAAAGGGAGTTTCAAAAGGCTGATAAATAACATCAGCTACACGTAAGCCATCTGGCAAGAACGTATCGTCCGCAATGACCATAGATTCTCCGTCCATACCAACACTTGTAGCATTTACTAAAAGATCAGCTTGAGTAATCTTTTCCTGAATAAGAGACTGGTTCTCAATAGGGAAAACTTCGATAGCAGCTCCCGTTGCTTGAGTATAGCGCTCTGCCTGACTGCGAGTATCTTCTAGGAAAACTGACTGGTTAAAGATATTGATCTTCTGGACACCATTAAGAGCAGCCTGAACAATAATTGAGGTGGCAGCTCCACCGCCTCCAAGAATGGTCATGGTTTTCTCTTTAATATTAAAGCCATCTTTGGCCAAAGCCATAAAGAAGCCATAGCCATCCGTATTGTAGCCGACCAAGCGACCCTTACTATTAACAACTGTATTGACAGCACCAATGAGCTCTGCCGCTTGATCTAACTCATCTAAAAAAGGGATAACCGCTTGCTTATAAGGCATAGAAAGGTTAATCCCAAACATGTCGTAGCGACGGACATTTTTGACAGACTCCTCTAAGTCTGCCTCAGGAATATCCCAGGCTACGTAGACCCCATTAATACCTGTCGCATCAAAGGCCCAATTATGAATAAAAGGTGAAATAGAGTGCTTGATGGGCTGTGCGACTACAGCCGCCAGCCGTGTATGTCCGTCAATCTGCATCGAGAATCTCCCTTATCTTATATATATCTGTTAAAGCTAATTGACCCGGTGCACTGCCCTCTTCAACGCTGGCAAAGGTCCAGCTAGACCCCATCAAATCACCAGCTATACGTGAAATTTGGCCAAGTTTTCCTATGGACATGGTTGCATAATCTTGTTCCGGGTTAATGACCTTGAAGCCACGTGTAAAATTCATAACATCAAGAACATCTTGTTCATTTCGCGGCATCACTGCAATTTTCACCACACGCGGTGTCAAAGCTGTCAGCTCTGATATAATACTCATGAGATTATCCGGTGTTTCTTGAAAATTATGGTAGGACAATACCAAATTAGGAAAGTCCAACATCTGAGAGAATACCTCTTGATGGGAATAGTATTCAAAGTCAATATAGTCAGGACGATAAAGAGCTGAAACTTCTTTAATCAGGTTGATATACTCATCATCAGTCAGCGAGATCTGTCCGCCCTCTTTATCGGTCCTTAGTGTAAAAATTATTTCCCTGTCCGGAAATTTTTCAAAAATAGCCGGAGCTACTTCGATAATACTCTCTTTAGGGAGAAAATCTGCCCGCCACTCGATAATATCAGCATGGTCGTATTTAGCGATGTCAATGTTATTAGCCTCGTCTAGGGAACGTGGCATTACTGGAACTACTATCTTCATGATCTTACTACTCTACCTTTATTGTATATACTTTTAAATAATTACTACGCTTATCAGCTTTGTTGACAGCAAAATCAGCAGGCAACTGTTTCAAATTCAGATACCGATGTCCTGCTTTGCCGAAACCTTTTTCTAATTGTTTTTTGAATTGCTCAACCGACATATTTGAAGCATTGGTTGAGGCAATAATAGTTCCGTCGGGATTTAAAATCTCTAGGGCTTGATGCACCAACTTATCATAATCTTTTACAACTGAGAATGTTTGCCCTTTATTACGAGCAAAGCTAGGAGGGTCTAAAACCACAATATCATAGCTCAAGCCCTTGCGCTTGGCATACCTAAAATACTCAAAAACGTCCATTACAACCAACCTATGAGGAGTTAGCTCCAAGTTGTTAGCTTTAAAATGGGCTTCAGACAGCTGGCGTGAACGTTTAGCTAAATCAACCGAAGTGGTTTCCAGAGCTCCTCCCATAGCCGCAGCTACTGAAAAAGCCGCTGTATAAGAAAACATGTTCAAGACAGTTTTTCCCATTGCCAAACCGTTAATGAGGCTGGCACGAACTTCATGCTGGTCGAGAAAGATTCCCGTCATCAAGCCCTCATTTAAAAAAACCGAATAGGTCACACCATTTTCTATGACTGTGAACGTATCAGGAGCTTCTTGGCCGTATAAATGTGCTGATTCATAATCCAAGCCTTTAAAGCGAATTTTCTCGTAGGCACCTAAAAGCTCAGAGAATACTTCTCGAAAGGCTGCTACAATAATATCCTTCAAGCTGTAAATATAGGGATTATACCAAGAGAAAAGCGCGTAATCCGAATAGCGATCGATAGTCATACCACCGAAGTCGTCACCATCCTGATTAAAGAGGCGGTATGCCGTCGTTAAATTATCCTTTTCGTAGAATTGACGCTTGTTTCTGGCTTGCCTGAAGAGATTGATGAAGAACATCTTATCCAGTTGGACAGTTTGCCGCGAAATAACCCAACCAACCCCCTTATTTTGCGGGGATAGGTAGGCTGTTCCCAGAAACTCTTGCTTGGACGAGTAGAGTTCCAGAACCTGATCTTTTAAAGAAAGTGTTTTGAAATCTTCTCCTTGCAAGAGCTGAATGCCACGGTTAATTTTTTTGACAACCGAGCTATCCACGGTGAGCTTATTCATACTAAGTATTGTACCAAAATTTCAGTAAACTTTCTACCTTGTTTCATATTTAAAGTTAAATTTGTGGTATAATGAAAAATGAATTTTTTAGAATAACAGTGATCGAGGATATAGAATGAAAAAGTATTTAAGTCCCTTGAAAAAATTGGGTGGCATTATTAATACGCGTTTAGGCTTTGTCCTAGTCCTGCTCTTTTTCTATTGGATAAAGACTCTGTGGGCTTACGCGATTGATTTTAACCTAGAATTGGAGGATACCCTTCAGACTGTCGTGGCTGTCCTCAATCCCCTTCCTTTGGGACTATTAATTTTAGGACTTCCTCTCTATTTCAAAAATAGCAAGGTTTTTTATACCCTAGAAGTCCTTATCTACCTCTTTTTAAATATCGTGATTATTGGGAATTCCATCTATTTCCGAGAATTTACTGATTTCATCACAGTTAATACCTTACTGGCAAGCTCTAAGGCAGCAGCAGGTTTAGGAGACTCGGCAGCCAATCTCTTTGAACTGACCGATCTCTTTTATTTAATTGACTTAATCTTCTTTGCTTATCTATTAATTCGCAAAAAAATTAAATCAGATAGCCGCTATTTCAACAAGCGAGCGAGTTTTGCAGTGACTGCTCTGTCTGCTCTACTTTTTTCTGCTAATCTCTTTGTTGCGGAGGTTATTCGTCCCCAACTCTTGACCCGCGGTTTCTCCAATTACTATGTAGTTCGGGGAATTGGACTGCCAGCCTTTATCACCTACAGTGCTAATCAGACTTATCAGGCACAGAAAGAGCGCAGCTCTGCGACAGCTGATGATCTCAAGGACGTGCAAAAGTATGTTGACCAGAATTATGCAGCTCCTGATAAGAAATATTTTGGCGTTGCCAAGGGACGCAATGTTATCGTCATCCATTTAGAAAGTTTCCAACAGTTCCTAATTGACTATAAATTGAAAGCTGATGGTCAGGAATATGAAGTAACACCTTTTATTAACTCCCTTTACCACTCTCCATCATCTATCTCATTTTCAAACTTTTTTAATCAGGTCAGAAACGGTAAAACCTCTGACGCAGAAACCATGATGGAGACCTCTCTCTACGGTTTAAACAGCGGCTCTTATATGGTTAACTACGGTGGTGACAATACAGCCTATGCCACACCATCTATCCTCGCGCAAAAAGGCGACTATACTAGTGCTGTTTTCCACGGAAATACTGGAAGCTTCTGGAATCGTAACAATACTTATAAACAGTGGGGTTACAATTACTTCTTTGACTCAACTTACTTCCAAAAACAAGACAGCAGTAATTCTTTCCAATATGGTCTTAATGACAAGTACCTCTTTGGGGACTCTATCAAGTATTTGGAACAGCTGCAGCAACCTTTCTACACGAAATTTATTACCGTATCTAACCACTATCCTTACACCAGCTTGAATGGTGAAAAGGATGAACTCGGTTTCCCTTTGGCAGATACAGGTGACGACACCGTTAATGGTTACTTTGCAACAGCTAACTATCTGGACTCGGCTCTTAAGTCCTTCTTTGATTATCTCAAGGCCAGTGGCCTTTATGATAACTCAATTATCGTCCTTTATGGGGATCACTATGGTATTTCAAACGACCGCAACACCAGCCTAGCACCCCTGCTTGATAAGGACTCAGAAACTTGGTCTGACTACGATAATGCTATGATGCAACGAGTACCTTACATCATCAATATACCGGGCTATACTGATGGCTTTGTCAGCGATACTTACGGTGGTGAAATTGACTCTCTGCCAACCTTACTCCATCTTCTCGGTATTGATACTAAAGGATACATTCAAATGGGACAAGATCTTCTGTCACCATCCAACGATCAGCTAGTACCACTTCGTACCCCTGGTTACTACATCACTCCTACTTATACTAGTTATGGGGGTAAGACCTACTATACTCAAACCGGTCAAGAAATCATTAAACCAAATACGGTAACGCAGGCCGATCTCGATAAATTCCGCAAAGCTGCGGCTACTCAACTATCCAACAGTGACACAATCCAAACTGGAGACTTGCTGCGCTTTGCTAATTTCCCTGGCTTGGAAAAAACCGATGCGAGTCAATATTCCTATACCAACTCGCTGAATGATCTCAAAAAGATCAATAAAAAACGAGGGGATAAATCAACCAGTGCCTTCCATCGCAATGGCGATAAGACAACGACCAAACTTTATCAGCCTAAGAGTTACTCTGAAATCCATGGTTCTAATAGCTCCAGCAGTTCAAGCTCTTCCAGCTCCAAGTAGACCATAGATAAGAACAAACCTGTAGTGATTTGTTTTGAAAGGCTCTTTATCGACTGTAGCGGATGATTCACTTCTAGAGAGGACAAGCCTTGTCTTCTCTATTTGTATATTCAAAACAATGAACATTTTGGTTTTGCTGCTTTGATTTTAAAATTTCTTGGGTTCTTTGCGCAGTCTTCAAGGGAGGTGAAGACTTTATGGGATTGCTTTTATAACTTAACTTCGCGAAACAAACTAAAGACTAAAGTACTAGCAAATAAACCAACAAACTTTCAAGACTGTAGCTGCTCGGCTTTTACAACAGATTCTTGAGTCATAATAAAATAAAAGGAAGGTTTTATCCACTCTTTGGGGATCAGACCTTCCTTTTTGCTTACCCGCTATTCTTAGTTTGACCAATAAATAGGCCTAATTCATTCTTTCTTTACTCACTTCCATACTTGATCTGAACATTGAGAAAAACCATCAGTTTAAGAAATAGACTAGTCATATTAGAAAGCACTCCAGAACTTAGACCATTATACCTAGAAGCAAAAACCAAGAAGCTGAACAACTGAACTGTTTTAGAGTTGCTTCTACTCTCGCTTTTCAAAAACCTTGTAAGGACGGCCAACCTTAGTGTAAATGACATGACTGTTGAGATATTGCTGCTCTTCCAGATAGGAGACGTATTTACGGATGGTAACATGGGAGATTTGGCAGCTATCAGCCAGTTCCTGAATGGTAAAAGGAGCTGGCTGTGCGAGAATTACCTTTTTAATCTTTTGTAGGGTTTCCAAAGATAGTCCCTTATCCAGTTCTGAAACGTCCTGTTTTGTCTGCTTTTCATGGCTACTGATAAGCTGATCAATCTGTTCTTGACCGACAGTGGCCTTGTTTAAATTGGTTCTTTGCCGGATAAAAAGAGCTATGCTTTGCTGAAAGCGCTGATTCGTAAACGGTTTGATTAGGTAGTCAACAACTCCCAGATGGAGCCCTTCCTTAACAGTTTGAGCTTCATTAGCGGCAGTAATCAATATAACATCGCTATTGCTATGCTGCTTACGGAGATCACTAAGAAGTTCTAAACCACTGCCGTCTTTCAAATGAACATCCAAGAGAATCAGATCAATTTCATAACTTTCCAGCAATTCTTCTGCATCTTGCAAAGAATTAGCCGAATAGATCGCCTCAAACTGACCGCCTTTTTCTAAGTAGTTGCGATGGATAAATTCAACCATAGGATCGTCTTCTACAATGAGTACCTTCATCTACTTTCCTCCCTGTAGGGTAATACTAAAACAAGCTGAACCAAATCATGGTCTATTTCTAATTCAAAATCAGCCCTATGCTCTTCCAGCATCTGCTGAA
Organism: Streptococcus sp. ELY_125; assembly: GCF_058314535.1. Lineage (NCBI taxonomy): Bacteria > Bacillati > Bacillota > Bacilli > Lactobacillales > Streptococcaceae > Streptococcus > Streptococcus sp. ELY_125. Next base: position 45,543 of record NZ_JBZFUM010000005.1, read on the forward strand.
AGAAATGATTATCAAAATAGCTCTGCAGCTGCCCATGCTGCTTATTGGGCAGGGTCAAAAGGTAGCATACCGTTAACTGGACATTCTTATAATGAAGCAGCAAAGAGGGCTGAGTAGATAGAACAAACTGCAGGAGGACATGGTGGATATAACGGCAGATATTAATCAAAGCCTTAGTCTCTGCTTCGTTTTGACTGGCCGGAATTTCAGATGAAATTTCAATCACTAGCGGTGTTTTACGCTCCATAAATTTTTGGCGTTCACCATTCAAAAAACCTGCAATCTGAGGATTTCCAACCAAAAAGGGCAGCTGCTGGGCAAACTCATGATCTGGTTTCAGGATATCTTCCAAGTAGACTTTCAATTCCTCATAAGCATTGAGGTCTGCCAAACCATAGATGACGTGGAGACGGTTGACAAATTCGTGAGTTTGGGCTTGCAAGGCCGAGGCATAGGCGGTTGTATTGGCTAGCTGATCCATAATCAGGAAAGATTCGGTAGCATTGCGTAAAAAGATAAGCCAGCCAATCCGCTTACCATTTACTTCAATAGGAGACGATGAAAAAATATAATCCTGCCCCTTTTGCCGATAGATCTGCTCTTTTTGATTTTCCAGCATATCATGAGAAAAATCTGCCATCAGCTGGGTAATAGACTGTCCCACCAAACTGTCGCTGAGGCCGCTGTTTTTGCGGTAAAGCTGCTCTGCAGCGATATTGGCCAAATTAATTCGATAACTAAGATCAATCACGACCACGGCATCCTTGCTCTGATCCAGCATCGCATTGCGTTCTTCAAAAAGACGAGATAGTTCTTTGGGTTCCAAATTAAGAAGCTGTCGTTTGAGATAGAAAGCTAAGCCAGTCGCAGCTAGAAAACCTGCCATAACGCTTAAGAGCAAGGCCAGAGAATAGCCTTGACGCGAGGTTTTGATGAGAGTGCTCAAGGAGCGCACCTTGATTCCCAATACCACAACACCGATTTGTTTCTTCTTCGTGCTGTCAGCATAGATAGGGACAAACCCTCTCAGGGACTTGCCCAGACTCCCCCGACTAACTGATATTTTTGTCCTGCCTTTTAGAGCAGGCAGTTCATCACCTCCTTCAAAATGCTTGCCAATTTTGCTGCTATCTGGGTGGGTCAGGCGAATCCCCTGCATGTCAGTAATAACCACGAAATCCAGTTCATGAATGGCCGCAATCTCTTTAGTATAAGCTTCTAATTTTCCGCTTTGATGTTTATTTAAAAGAGCCGCTTTGATCTGCGGATCCAGAGCCAACTGGCGGCCAAGAGAAAGCAGCTGCTTTTCCTGCAGCTTGTACATAAGCTGAGAGTGCTGATAGAGGGTTAGTAAGTAAAATAGAGAAACCATCAGCAAAAGTGTCAGAATGAAGACCGTGGTCAACAAATTTCTAAGATTCAAGCTCTTTTTCATAGTCACCTCTTACTTTTTATTGGCAGGAGTCTTATATGTAAGCGCTTCATTGTTCAGTATAACACATTTCCTATAAGTCCTTCTTTTTAAAAAAATTGATTTACTTAAATTACTTAAATAATCTTAAGTCTTAAATAATATTCTTTTATAATGTGTTTATTAATAAAATTAGGAGGAGGAATTTATGGAAAAGGTTAATAATACCCTAACAGGTTGGGACAAGTGGATGAGCCGCTATGTTGGTTCTGTTCCCCTTCCTGTCTACCTAGTTTTGTCTGTAATCATCTTGATTACAGCCCTGCTTCAGCAGCTGCCTGTTAACATGCTGGGAGGCTTTGCAGTTATTCTGACTTTAGGTTGGCTTTTAGGAACAATCGGCGGTAATATCCCGATTTTGAAAAACTTTGGCGGTCCGGCTATTTTTTCATTGCTGATGCCTTCTATTTTAGTTTTTCTCAATCTGCTCAACCAGAACATTTTAGATGCTACAGATATCCTGATGAAACAGGCCAATTTTCTGTACTTCTACATTGCCTGTTTGGTCTGCGGCAGCATTTTAGGCATGAACCGTAAAATCTTAGTGCAAGGGTTGATACGGATGATTATCCCCATGATGTTGGGAATGGTGTGCGCTATGGCAGTCGGTACCTTGGTTGGAGTACTGTTGGGACAAGACTGGAAGCATACTCTCTTCTTTATTGTCACGCCAGTTCTCGCCGGAGGAATCGGGGAAGGCATTCTCCCACTGTCCCTTGGTTACAGTGCCATCACTGGTATGGGAAGTGAGCAGCTGGTTGCACAGCTTATCCCTGCTACTATTGTCGGCAACTTCTTTGCCATTGTATGCACGGCTATCCTATCGCGCTGGGGAGAAAAACGAACTGACTTGTCTGGGCAGGGACAGCTAGTCAAACTTAAATCACAGGATGATATGGCCGACGCCCTTGAGGATGACTCCGGCCCACTTGATATAAAAAAAATGGGAGCTGGCGTTCTGACAGCCTGCAGTTTATTCATTATTGGCCATCTGCTGCAGCATTTGACAAGTTTCCCAGGACCAGTATTGATGATTGTAGCTGCCGCTGCTCTCAAATATCTCAATGTCATCCCTAAGGAAACACAGCATGGGGCTAAGCAGCTCTATAAATTTATCTCAGGCAACTTCACTTATCCTTTGATGGCTGGACTCGGTCTGCTCTATATTCCGCTGAAGGATGTAGTCGGAGTATTAACACTGCCCTATTTTATTATTGTGATCAGTGTTGTCTTCACTGTTATTTCGGTTGGGTTCTTTGTTGCCCGTTTTATGAACATGTATCCGATTGAAGCTGCTATTATTTCTGCCTGTCAAAGCGGAATGGGCGGTACAGGAGATGTGGCTATCTTGAGTACAGCCAATCGTATGAATCTCATGCCCTTTGCCCAAGTAGCTACCCGTCTTGGGGGAGCTATCACAGTCATCACCATGACGGCTATCTTACGGTTTATTTTTTAATCATTAACTACATTAACTATAATCTTATAAATGGAGGAATTATTATGTCAAATGATGTTAGAGAGCTGGCTTTGCAACAAGCTAGAGAAAACGGAGGCAAGTTGGAGGTTACTTCCAAAGTCAAAGTTGAAGATAAAAGAGATTTAAGCATCGCTTATACACCCGGTGTTGCTGCTGTTTCTTCGGCTATTGCGGAAAATAAGGAATTGGCTTATGAATTGACAACCAAAAAGAACACAGTAGCAGTTGTCAGTGATGGTTCTGCTGTTTTGGGACTAGGAAATATTGGTGCTGAAGCGGCAATGCCAGTTATGGAAGGCAAGGCTGCTCTCTTCAAACGGTTTGCTAATGTAGATGCTGTCCCAATTGTCCTTGATACACAGGATACTGAGGAAATCATTGCTACTGTTAAGGCTATAGCTCCAACTTTTGGTGGGGTTAATCTCGAAGATATCAGTGCGCCACGTTGCTTCGAAATTGAAGAGCGGCTCATTAAAGAATGTAACATTCCGATTTTCCATGACGACCAGCATGGTACAGCCATTATTGTTTTGGCAGCAGCTTTTAACAGTTTAAAGCTAATTAACAAGGCCATTGATGAAGTTAAGATCGTCGTGAATGGCGGCGGTTCTGCAGGTCTGTCAATCACACGAAAATTCTTGGCTGCTGGGGCTAAGCATATCACGGTTGTCGACCGAGCAGGTATTATCAACGAGGAAGATCCTGATCTCCCAGCCCATCATGCTGATATCGCTAAGCTCACCAATCGTGAACATTTGTCAGGTAATCTGAGAACTGCCCTGCAAGGCGCAGATATCTTCATCGGTGTATCAGTACCGGGGGTATTAAAGGCAGAATGGATTAAGGAAATGGCAGACAAGCCTGTTATCTTTGCTATGGCTAATCCCGTTCCTGAAATATTCCCTGATGAAGCTATTGCTGGTGGTGCCTATATTGTCGGAACCGGACGCAGTGATTTTCCTAATCAAATCAATAACGTCCTCGCCTTCCCAGGTATTTTCCGCGGTGCTCTGGATGCCCGAGCTAAAAAGATTACGATTGACATGCAGATTGCAGCGGCACACGGTATCGCCGATCTCATTCCTGCTAGTGAACTCAGTCCAACCAATATTATTCCCGATGCCTTCCAAGAAGGGGTTGCTAAAACAGTTGCGGCTGCCGTTCGAGAAAGTGCCAAAGGATGACTAGGTTTTTCTTGAAATATCAATAAATAAAAGACTGATCAATTTTGAACTGTACCATCCTCAAAAGTTAGACAGAAAATCTAACAATTTGGATACAGCTCAGTATAGCGATCAGTCTTTTTTTGTATTCCGTCCAATTTTACCCTTGATTGACTCAAATCTTCTGACAAAAACAAAAGTCCTAACATCAGGCTGCAGAAAGCACAGTTCAGTGTTATAGTTGCTGTAATTGGCTTATTCCAAATAACAGACACGACCGACTGCTGCTTTTCTTGCTTAGGCGAAAAAAGCATTTATAGCAGCCTTTTTTGCAAAGAAGACTTTAACCGTTACCTGTTCCTGTTGTTTTCTCCTGTTTGAGATTAAAGAGAGTTTTTTACACCTACATTGGATAACTAGCATCTGATTTGAGCTTTATAGTCTGTTTTTTTTAAGAGACTAACTTTCCTGCCCCAAGGTTTCTATGATATTATCAAGAAGTTTATCCACTTCTTCTTGACTGTAACCTCGACATTTAACAATTCATTGTTTGTCACGGATGTCCTGCTGTTTTAGCACCTTTCTGGTCTTTAATAATCTGTAATTTCTTTTCGATCATGAACATTGCTTTTCTTGCCCTGGCGGGCTTCCAGCACTTTATTGACATCGTCCGGCGTCACGCCAGTTTCGACCAGCATGACGGCCAAATGGTAGAGTACATCGGCTGTTTCATTGGCGATTTCTTCTTTGTCTGCATTTTTGGCTCCAATGACAACTTCAGTGGCTTCTTCACCAACCTTTTTTAAAATCTTGTCCAGACCCTTGTCAAAAAGATAGTTGGTATAAGACCCTTCTTTTGGGTGCTGTTTGCGATCCAGCGCTTCTTTGTATAAGGTTTCTAACATATTTAAGATATGAGAGCGTCTAAAAAGCGACCGAATTTTAGGAAATTATCGGAAAATCCTGATTTTCCAGATAATTTATCAAAATTCCGAGCTTTTAGCTCAAACTCAATTCCTTTCTTTCGATTTTTTGAAATGACAGTCCTACTTCTTTTACTCTTCTTCACTGTAAATCTCATTGAAAAAGCAAGAATAGGCTCCTGTATGGCAGGCGGCACCGACTTGCTCGACAGCGATAAGCAGGGTATCTTGGTCGCAGTCTGTTTTGATGGATTTGACATATTGGTAATGGCCGCTGGTTGCGCCCTTGTGCCAGAGTTCCTTGCGGGAACGGCTCCAGTAGTGCATCTGCTTGGTTTCAAGGGTCAATCGGTAACTTTCCTCATTCATGTAAGCCAGCATAAGGACCTGTCCGGTCACATGATCCGTCACGATAACGGGAATCAGTCCGCCCTGCTTAGTAAAATCAAGTTGAATATCTGTCATAAGCGCACCTCGATTCCTGCTGCTGCCATGGCTTTCTTAGTATCTGCAACAGCAACTTCTCCATAGTGAAAAATAGAGGCTGCCAAGGCTCCAGTCGCTGGGGTTTTCTCAAAAACTTCCACCATGTGGGCAATATTGCCCGCACCGCCTGAGGCAATGATTGGGACATCTGCCACCGCTGCGACTGCATTTAGCATGTCCAAATCAAAACCTGACTTGGTACCGTCCTTGTCCATGGAGGTCAGAAGAATCTCGCCAGCACCGAGACGGACTGCTTCCTTGACCCAGGCAAGCAAGTCCTTGCCAGTATCCTTGCGGCCGCCAGCCACATAAACATGCCAGCTGCCATCAGCCTGTTTCTTAGCATCAATGGCCATCACTACACACTGGCTGCCAAATTTTTCAGCACAGTCTGCGATGAGCTGCGGATTGACCACAGCCGAAGAATTGACTGCAACCTTATCAGCGCCAGCCTTGAGCATCTTGTTCATGTCCTCAGCCGAGCGAATGCCGCCGCCGACGGTAAAGGGGATGAAGACTTGGTCTGCCACGCGCCGCACCATATCTACTGTAGTTTCGCGATTGTCCGAAGTCGCAGTGATGTCTAGGAAGACCAGTTCGTCACAGCCCGCTTGGTAGTAAGCACGCGCCGAATCTACCGGGTCGCCGACATCGGTCAGATTGACAAAATTAACCCCCTTGACCACGCGTCCGTCCTTGACATCAAGGCAGGGAATAATTCGTTTTTTCAGCATGTTTATCCTCCAAAACTTTTTAACTCGTCCAGCGTGATATTGCCGTTATAGTAGGCCTTGCCGACAATGGTACCTGCCACACCGATAGCCTCAAGTTTGGTCAAATTATCCAGCTCAGCAATGCCACCTGAAGCGATAACTTTGGCGGTTGTCAGCTCAGCCACCAAACACTCATAATGGTCAAAATTGGGACCGGTCAGCGTGCCATCTCGGTCAACATCGGTGTAGACAAAGAGCTTGACTCCCATTTTTTCCATTTCCTTGGCCAAGCTGATGTAGTCAACCGTACTGGTCTTGAGCCACCCTTCCGTAGCAACATAGCCATCCTTGGCATCAATACCAACGACAATCTTATCTGCCCCAAACTTATCCAGTGCAGCCTTGACAAAAGTGGGATTTTTAACGGCCATAGATCCGATAATGACACGGTCAATACCGACATTGAGATAGTCCTCAATCTGCTTCAGCGTACGAATGCCGCCGCCGACTTCAACACCAAGGCCTGTCGCCACTTTCAGCGCTGCAATGAGATCGCGGTTGGCCGCCTGACCATCCAGAGCTCCATCAAGGTCCACAACGTGAATAAAGTCAATGCCCGCATCCACAAAAATGCGTGCCTGACCCAACACATCAGGATTAACCACCGTCTGCTGGTTAAAATCACCTTTGAAAAGGCGGACAGCCTGACCGTCTTTAATGTCAATAGCAGGAAGAATCTGCATAATTAAGATACCAAGAGCGTTAAGAAAGCGAGATGAAAATAGGAAACTGACGATATGGCTTTAGTCACTAGACAGTTTATCTTTTTCTCGATGCTTTTAGCTCGGGTTCAGTTCAGAAAATACCTGAATGAACCGTCCTTTCTAATTTATTTTCATCAATCACACAAGCTCACAAATTTTTTGAGAATGCCCAGTCCGACAGTTCCTGATTTTTCGGGGTGAAACTGGGCGCCATAGACATTGTCCTTGTGAATCATGGCGGGTACTTGGATAGAATAGTCAGCTACTACATCAATATATGCTTCGGGGACATCTGTAAAATAGCTGTGCACGAAATAGACTGCCTGATCCTGCAAGCCAGCTGTCAGCGGCGACTCCTGCTTGACCTGTAAATCATTCCAGCCCATATGGGGTACTGGAAAACCATTCTTGGCTGGGATTTCACGTGTCGCACCTGGAATGAAGCCTAGGCCAGCCGTTTCCTGGTGCTCCAGACCTGTTTCGGTCAGCAATTGCATGCCCAGACAAATTCCTAGAAGCGGCGTACCCTTGGCAACAGCTTCTTTAATAGCGGATACCAGCCCTCGTTTTTCCAGCTCTGCCATTGCTGCAGGGTAGGCTCCTACTCCCGGTAAAATCAAGCCAGAAGCTGCCAAAATCTTTTGCGGGTCAGCTGACAGTTCAGCTTCGACACCGATCTTATCCAGGGCTCGCAGGACATTAGCCGTATTGCCGGCGTCATAATCAATGACTATTATTTTCATATCACAACATTCCTTTGGTGGAGTTCACCCCGTGAATTTCTGGGTTGATGGTTACTGCTTGACGCAGGGCACGACCAGTCGCCTTAAACAGACTTTCTGCCTTGTGGTGGTTGTTTTTACCATGTAAGATTTTTAAGTGCAAATTCATCTGTACATTAAAGGCAAGGGCTTGGAAGAATTCTTCCACCAATTCGGTATCAAAATTGCCCAGTTTAGGATTGTCAAAGTCAGCATCAAAAACAAGGTAAGAGCGGCCCGACAAATCAAGACTGGCCATACCCAGTGTTTCGTCCATGGGCACAAAACTTGTTCCATAGCGGTTGATACCGGCCTTGTCTCCCAAGGCCTGGCGCAGGGCCTGGCCTAAGACAATACCGACATCTTCCACCGTGTGATGGCTGTCCACCCAGATATCTCCGTCAGCCTTGACCACCAAGGACAGCCGTCCATGGCGGGCAAAAAGCGTCAGCATGTGGTCAAAAAAACCAACACCTGTCTGAATATCCACGGGTTCTTGTTCATCTAAATTCAGGCTCAGTTTGATTTTGGTTTCAAAGGTATTGCGCTTAATTTCTGCTTGTCTCATTTTCTTACCTCATCTAATATCTCAATCACTTTGTACAGGTCAGGCTCCTGAATTTGGTAGGGGGCTTGCTCGCGTACAACAGGTTTGGCACAAAAGGCAATGCCGATACCAGCCTCGTGAATCATGGGCAGATCATTGGCTCCGTCACCCATAGCAACAGTGTCTGCCAACGTCAGCCCATTTTCCGCAGCCCAATCGCGAAGCTTTTGCACCTTGACCTCCTTGGTCACAATATCACCGTAGGTTCGGCCTGTCAGAATGCCGCTTGCCGTTTCCAAGTGGTTGGCCATGACATAGTCAACATTTGCCTCAGCAGCCAGACGGTCAACCGTCTCATGAAAGCCGCCAGATACCAGACCAACCTTGTAACCGCGCGCGTGCAACTCAGCCACTAATTCCTTGGCTCCCTTGTTAAAATGAATGCGGGCATAAACCTTATCAAAGATGTTTTCTGACAATCCTTTCAAGGCGGCCACGCGCTCAGCCAAAGCTTCCTTAAAGTCCAGCTCCCCTCGCATGGCACGCTCGGTAACGGCAGCTACTTGCTCGCCAACGCCTGCTTCTTCTCCCAACAAATCAATCACTTCTTCCTGAACGAGGGTTGAATCTACGTCCATGACTAACAGTCCTTTAATTTTGGTCATTTCTCACCTCTATGGCTCTGGCATGTGCTTGCAGGCCTTCAGCATAGGCCAGGGTCGTGATATCGTGTTCAGCCCTATTAACCGCTGCTTGAGTATATTGGGTGTATTGAATGCGCTTGACAAAGTCATGCACCCCTAGCGCTGATGAAAAACGGCTGGTTGCGGTTGTGGGCAGGACGTGATTGGCACCTGCATAGTAATCACCGATGGGCTCACTAGTGTAGTGTCCCAAGAAGACAGAACCAGCATTTTCGACCTGATCTAGGTGGTCATAGGCATTCTCCATAGCAATTTCTAAATGTTCCGGAGCCACTTGATTCATAAGGTCAAACATATCAGCAGTATTGGCTGCAATGATGATGCGGCCGTTATTTTCAATAGACGGACGGGCAATGGCTTGACGCGGCAAGGTTTGCAGCTGAGCTTCAATCTCAGCCTCTACCGCATCAGCCAGAGCTTCAGAATTGGTTACTAAAATCGCTCGCGCACGAACATCGTGCTCTGCCTGCGAGAGCAAGTCTGCTGCTACATAGGCTGGATTAGCTGTACTATCCGCAATAACACCAATTTCCGATGGACCGGCAATCATATCAATACCGACAATGCCGTAAACCTGTTTTTTGGCTGTTGCCACAAAGATATTCCCAGGACCAGTGATCTTATCAACCTGAGGAATGGTCTGGGTGCCGTAAGCCAGAGCGGCCACACCTTGGGCACCGCCGACTTGATAAATCTTATCCACACCAGCTAGCTTAGCCGCAACCAAAATGGCTGGCACAAATTGTTCCTGCGGCGGTGTAATCATGATGATTTCCTTGACACCTGCAATCTTGGCCGGAATGACATTCATGAGAACTGAGGACGGGTAAGCCGCTGTTCCTCCCGGCACATAGACCCCCACGCGCTCAATGGGACGGATGAGCTGGCCGCGAAGAACACCGTCAGATGGCTGGTCTTCAAACCCTACTTCCAGTTGCTGGCGGTGGTAAGATTCAATATTAGCCTTGGCATTTTCAAGAGCTTTCAGAACATCTTTGTCAACCTCAGCAAAAGCTTGATCAATCAGCTTCTGTCCAACTTCAAGGTCCCTTAGGTCAACCTTGTCAAATGTCGCGGAGTACTCGCGCAGTGCTTGATCACCGCGATTTTTCACATTCTCAATAATAGCACGGACGGTTTCTTCAACATCGATATTCTGCCGGCTCAGCTCCAGCTGCTCTTGATAGAGAATCTTAGATATAGTTTCGTTAGTTCCTGTTAGACGTTTCATTGAAAAGGTACCTCCTCGTCTCCAACAATAGCCTCAATTTTTTTAATAAAAGGTAGCACTTGAGAGTTATTTTTAAGAGCGGCCTTGTTAACAATCATTCTAGCGGATATACGGCAGATATCCTCAAATACTTCTAAACCGTTGGCTTTTAAGGTGTTGCCTGTTTCGACAATATCGACAATGGCATCAGCTAAACCAATAACTGGAGCAATTTCAACACTTCCCTGAATGGAAATGATTTCGACATCCTCTCCTTTCTGATTATAAAAATCAGTGGCAACCGTGGGGTATTTCGTTGCGATACGCTTACGCTTATGGTCGCTCGGATCAAAACTAGGGATCGAAGCTACGGCAAATTTACAGAGACCAATATTCAGATCCAGCATTTCCAGATAGCCTGTCGGATGCTCCAGAAGCACATCCTTGCCCACCACCCCAATATCGGCTACACCGTGGCGGACGTAAGTCGTAACATCCGGTGCTTTAACTAATAGGAAGCGAAAACGGCGATCGGGACTTTCAAAAATGAGACTGCGCCCTTTATCAGCCATAAAAGCCAAATCAAAACCGGCCTGTTTCAGGAGGTCCACGGTACCTTTTTCGATCCGTCCTTTCGTGAGTGCTATCGTAATCTGTTCTGTCATCGCAGACCTCCTCCTTCTAAGCTATTATGAATGGCCTGATAAATACTGTCTAAATCAACTGCCCAGCCAACAGCTGTCAGCTCTGACGCGCCGAAACGTTCAAATAATTTGTCATAACGGCCACCAGATACAAAGGCATCTGGAACATTTTCACCAAAAACTTTAAACATCATACCGGTATAGTAAGGAAGGGAGGGAACCTGCGCAAGGTCAACTGTTGTCTGGGGCAGAAAACGATAAATGTCTCCTAGTAAAGCTTCCAAATCATCAAGAGCCTTCAAAATCAGCTTGTGTTTAACTAGCCGACGGACTTTTGCCAGCACATCGTGACTTTCCCCAAACAAGAAAGGCAGAGCCTCGATCAAGGCATCAAACTCGCTGGGATGGACTTCGGTAAAAGTATGGAGAGCTGTGATATTCTTATCAATAATAGCTCCCTCCAAATGGTGCTGACCGACTTCATCCAAGTCCAACTCATCATAGATGGTCTGCAAGATAGCTGCATGGGAAAACTCGAACTGATAGACTTTAACCCCAGCTACATCTAGGGCTGCTTTAGCCGATAAGATAGCTTCTTTAAGCGCCTTATCGGCTGGGTAGCCAACAATCTCTACACCAGCCTGAGTGTGCTCATTGAGCAGGCCGCGCAATTCTTCATTATAGTGAAAGACCTTTCCTGAGTAGGAAAACTTAATCGGTGTTTCTACTTGAGTTGAGGCAATGACTCGTCCAATCTGACTGGTAATATCTGGCCGCAGACTGAGTAAATCCCCCGATTTATCAAAAAGATGATAGTGGGTGTTTTTTAACTCATCTCCAAATACTTCTGTATGCTCCAAAGTCGGTGTTTCGATGCGCCTGAACTGTCGTTCTATCAATAAATCACTGATATCACGTTCTAAGCGATACATGGTCGCAGCCCTCTTGAATAATTTGTCGTGCATACCTACTGGTAATGTTGTTTTTTTCATGAAACTACCTCTTGAATGATCATTATGACTTTCTCCATTTCTTCCTGTCGACCGATAGAGATACGTAAATATTCCTTAATTCTCTCTACTCTAGGGAAATAACGGACATAGATATTCTTAGTCTGTAAATACTGAAAGAGCTCCTGAGCTGCTAGAGCCGGCTTAACCAAAACAAAATTGGCCGAACTCGGCAGGACAGTAAATCCGATAGCTTCGAGCTCCTTTACAAACCAATCGCGGGTTTTAATAATTTTTTGACAGTTATTGCTGTAGTAATCCCAGTCATCTACAGCCGCTAGAGCTAATTTTTCTGCTATGCTATCAACGGCGTAAGGGTTGACCGAGTTTTTGACAGCCTCGATAACCTTGATCAACTCGGGGCTGCCAACCCCATAGCCTACACGCAAACCTGCTAGAGAAGCATCTTTTGAGAAAGTACGCGTAATAAAGAGATTCGGATATTTTTCCAGCAGAGGCAGGGCAGTCTCCCCTCCAAAATTAATATAGGCTTCGTCAATAATGACAACGACATCTTGGTTGGCTTGGATAATTTTCTCCAATTCTCCCAAAGTTTTATAAATTCCTGTCGGAGCGTTAGGATTAGCGATAACAAGACCACCGTTTAAGACCTGATAATCTGATAGTTCTATTTCAAATTGGTTAGTCAGTGGTACCTCACGATAAGCAATATGGTATAAGTCAGCCCAAACTTTGTAAAAACCGTATGTCAAATCTGGAAATAGAATAGGCTCTGCATTATTAAAGAAGGCCAAAAAAGCCAGAGAGAGAATATCATCTGAGCCGTTGCCAAGGATAATTTGGTCAGCAGCTACTCCCAAATTAACAGACAAAGCCTGACGCAGTTCTTTTTGAGATAGCGTTGAATACTTACGAAGGTTGGTACTGTTAAATTTTCTTAAAGCATCAGCCACCTTAGGACTAGGGGGATAAGCATTTTCATTGGTATTTAGCTTAATAATTCGCTTTCCCCGGGGCTGACTACCAGCTGTATAAGGCTCAATCTCTCTCAGACCTCTAATCATAAAAACCTCCTGATGCACTAGCTATTTAACAAAAAAGCCCTCGCAAAAATTTTTGCAAGGACGTCGCAACGTGGTTCCACCTCAATTCGAAAGACAGTCACCTATCTTTCCTCGTGAAGTCATAGACTTCTGGTTATTAACGAAACCACCCGTCAGGCACTACTATAAGCTTCGCACCTGCACTCAAGACTGTGTGGCCAAACCTGTGTCCCTTTTTCAGCAACGGAACTCTCTGGCAGTTGATTTGGCGCTTGTTCTCTCGTCGTTTTCCTATTACAAAAACCAGTATAGCAAAAAATTCAGACAATTTCAACACAAAAAATAGTTTTCTGACAATTTATTTTTATGCAACAATCAACTCTAACAATTAGCATTGTAAACGTTTCCATACAGTGATATAATAATTTTGAGAAAGCTTTAATATTTATAATCCAAGCTGCTGATGATTGGGCAGCTATAAGACAAGTCGTTAGAGCTTTTCTCTTCAGCCATTAGAAGGAGGCTAACTATGGAAATCAAACGACGCATTAAAATGCACAAGGTAAAAAAACACTGGGTAGCCATCGCAACCATGGTAGTGATGCTAACTGGTCTGGGAGCTGTGAGAGTCAGTGCGAATCAAACGACAGCTCCTGTAAGTGACTCTGTTCCAAGCAGTCAGACGAGCAACGCCAGTCCTGCTGAAGCAACTGAGACTGGTTTCATCACTGATGATAAAACCGCTGAAACGGTGACAGCTTTTGAAGCTAAGTCTCAGGTTCAAGAAGATGCTAAGAATACTGATTCAGAAGGTACTCAGTCGGCTTCTGCCGAGGGAGAGCAAGAACTAGATGACAAGAGGGCTGAACGTGGTACTGAAAGCTCTACGGTTGATGCTAATACTGGGGCGGCAGCTGTTTCAGACTCTAGCAGTTCTGGAATTTCAAAAGCAAATTCTGACACTGACATGCCTAAACATCAGGAAGGTCAAAACAGTTCTGGAACCGTCAGTGAGACCCACGCATTCAACCAAAACGCTCGAAAGGACACTGAAAATATGGTTAGCGCTACACTTACTACCGCTGACTGGCACAAAGGGGATACTGGTAAATTTTACAGTGACGGTAGCGGTCAAAATCTAACCGGTTTCCAGACGATTGATGGTAAGCTGTACTACTTCCAAGATAATGGCCAACTGGTTGAAAACCAATTCTTTACCCCCGATCATGAGGTTACTTGGTACTGTGCTGATGAAACTGGTCAACTTCTGACAGGGCTGAAAACTTTTCAAGGAAATACCTACTTCTTTAGGCCAGATGGTTCTCAGGTCAAGGGTGCATATGCCGAAGTTGATGGAAATTGGTATTATCTGGATAAGGATAACGGTCAGCCACTGAAATTTTGGCAGACTATTGACGGTACCCTGCGCTTCTTTGATGATGAAACTGGTATCCAAGCAAAGAATGGTATCTATACTATTGAAGGTCGTGTTTTACGCTTTGATGATAACGGCAATCCCTTCACAATGGATGGTCAAGTCTACACCCTGCCAAGCGGCCTCTACACCCACAAGGGCAAGACTTATTACCGCAACGAAGATGGCAGCAGGGCAAAGGGGTTTAAGACCATTGATGGTAAACTTTACTTCTTTGGTGATGACTATGCTCAAGTTACTGAAGGCTTCCGCAGGATAGACTACAAACTCTATCACTTTGGTTTTTATGACCACGAAGGTGATATTCTCAAAGGAAGCTATCTAAATGATGGCGACAAGTGGTACTACTTTGATAAAGACACCGGTCAAGCGCTGACTGGCTGGCAGACTATTGATGGTACCAAACGTTACTTTGATGATAACGGTGTCCAAGCTAAAAACATCGATAAGACAATTGACGGCCTGCTCTACCATTTTGACGATAACGGCAATCCATCTGGTAACCAAAACGAAGAACATCCTAGCATCACCGGCCATTTTGAAAGGTCTGGCAATGGCTACGGACACGTCTTCATTGATGATAAAACTGGCCAAAAGGTCAGCGGCGTTCAGTATATCAACGGTGAGGAATACCATTTTTCAAAAATCTATTATAATAATTTCCTCGTTAAAATTGGCAAAGATGGTAAGGCCTATGATTATCGGGGAGAATTGCTGACCCCTGGTCTTACATTAGACGATGTTTCAGGCTATGTTGATCCTATCTTAATCAATGATGACCATACGCTGGCGCGCAACAAACTTTATTGGGGTTCCATTAACTATCATCCACTGCGGCCCCACCTTGGCGATATTAAGACAGGTTACCTCTATTTTGACCAAGAGGGTTATGCCATTAGAGACAAGTTAATAACAGTTGACGGCAAGACCTACTACTTCAGTCAAGACGGTTTTGCCATTACCAACAGCAGCCAGACTATTGATGGTAAGACCTACTACTTTAATGAAGATGGTAACCCTATCACCAGCCAATATAAAGAAATAGGGGGCAATTGGTACTACTTTAATAAGGAAGGTCACATGTTAACCGGCTGGCAAACCATTGATAATACTCAGCGCTATTTTAATAAAGACGGCGTACAGGCTAAAAATGGCGATTACACTATTGATGGTATCCTCTATCACTTCGATGCCGATGGCAATCCCAGTCGCATAGGCTGAGTGTGACTAACTGACCTGCTTTCTTCCAACTTTAGATTATTTTGAAGAGACCCCAATTCCGAATGGAATCGGGGCCTCTTTTATGAGACGAACCGTCAAATTAAATGTTATATTTTCGGCGTAGCCAAGCCTTTCTGGCTTCCTCAATCAGGAAGATTGGAATTGGGCAGAGAATAAGGATGCCCCACTCTAGTCTGTTAATGGGGGCTGTATTAAAGAGACCGTTGAGAAGAGGGACATAAGCCAGAAAGCAAAAAAGCATAATCTCCAGTGCCAGTCCAAGATTAATGGTACGGTTGGTGAAAAAACCCCGCTTAAAAATAGATTGGGTCTGTGTGCGACAGTTCATGACTTGAGCGATCTGGCTAAAAATAATCGCTCCTAAGGTCATTGTTGTAGCCTCACGATAGAGACTGCCACTGCTAGCTAGAGCGCTGCCCAGCTCTCCATGAAAGGCATAAACTGAGAAGAAAGCAGCCATAGCAACAAGGGCTTCCATACCACCGTACCAGATAAAAGACTTGATTAACATCTTGCGGTTGACCAGACGGTCAGACTTGGCACGCGGTGGCTGACTCATGATACCTTCCTCAGGCTGTTCAACACCTAAACCTAGAGCAGGCATCAAATCGCTTCCTAAGTCGATCGCTAAAATTTGCATAACCGTCAAAGGCAGAGGAACTAATCCCCTAGAAAAGAGAAAGACCGCCGACGGTACAGCTTCTGAAGTATTGCTGTTAAAGATATAGCTGAGGAATTTGCGCAGGTTATTGTAAATACTGCGACCTTCTTCAATAGCTTTAACAATAGAGGTAAAATGATCATCTGTCAAAATCATATCAGCAGCTTCCTTGGCGACGTCGGTTCCTGTGATCCCCATTGCGACACCAATATCAGCCTTTTTCAGAGCAGGGGCATCATTGACCCCATCACCAGTTACAGCGACAACATGGCCAAGTGCCTGAAGATTGGTGACAATACGGAATTTTTGTTCCGGAGCAATCCGAGCAAAAATGACTTCATCCTTGAGGGCCTCTTGCAATTCCGCATCAGACATCTCTGTTAGGATACGGCCACTGATAACTCGTGGTTGTTCGGTTTTAACAATACCAATACTTTTAGCAATGCTGACAGCAGTCAGGTCGTAGTCCCCTGTCATCATGATAATCCGAATATCAGCTGCATGGCATTTAGCAACGGCTTCTTTGACGCCTTCGCGCGGTGGATCCTGCATCACTAACAAACCCATGAATATCATGTTGTTTTCTGCGGTTTCTATCGTAGCGTCCTCAATCTTGGCTTCGTTATCGTAGAGCCGGCAGGCCAGCGCCAAAACCCTGAGCCCTCGTTGGGCATAGGCATCATTGGCTCGTAAAATTGCCGCTTTTTCACTGTCACTGAGGCTTCTGATGCGGCCATTCTCACGAATATAGGGACTGAGCTCCAGAATTTCCTTAGGCGCGCCCTTGGTAAAAGACGCTGTCGATTTACCTTCAATCGCTTGCGCTAGATGATTGAAGGTTGTCATGCGCTTGCGATCAGAATCAAAAGGCAGCTCTTTTAGTCGGTAATTGTCTCTCTCATTATCAGACAAATCAATCCCAGCCTTCTGAGCGGCTACTTCTAAGCAGGCCTCAGTCGGATCACCCAGCACGGTGTAATTGGGATTATCGCTACTTGGATTGCTGATTTTAGCATTGCTGCAGAGAGTCGCCCCTCGCAGAATCCAGTTGAGATCGGTATCCTGTGCTGCTGCGACCTCTTGACCGTGTAAAAGCACCTGCCCTACTGGCGCATAGCCCAAACCAGTCAGCTTGTATTCCTTTTTGAGGGTCCAAACATTGTGGACAGTCATTTCATTTTTGGTTAAAGTTCCTGTTTTGTCCGAACAGATAACAGTGGTCTCACCCAAGGTCTCTACCGATGCTAATTTTTTAACAAGGGCATTTTCCTTGGCCATGCGCTGAACAGCCATAGCTAAAGACAGTGTAATCGTCGGCAGCAAGCCCTCAGGGATAAAGGCTACAACCATCCCCAGTGAAAAGATAAAGGCTCTAGCAATCGGCTCCTTGACAAAGAAAACAGAGGCAATGAAGAAGAAAAGCCCGACACTCATAGCAATGAGAGAGATCTGCTTGGTCAGACGATCCACATCTTTTTGCAGCGGGCTTTTATCATCGGCAACATCCTGAGTTAAATGAGCAATCTTGCCAAACTCTGTCTGCATACCAATCTGAGTGACTAAAACTCGGGCAGAGCCATTGGAAACCGTCGTCCCCGCAAAGACTAAATTATCAGCTTCCAGTGCTGTAACATCACTATCTGTTACTGTTTTATCATGTTTGCGGACAGGGTTAGACTCACCAGTCAAGGCAGATTGATTAACCTGCAAGTCTGTCGCCATAAGAATCCGAGCATCGGCTGAAATTTTATCACCTTCCTCAATAAGGAGAACATCACCAGGCACTAAATCCTCTGCTAAAATCTTTTGCTCAATGCCGTCGCGAACAACGCGAGCATAGGAAGGTAGCAAGTTTTTCAAGGCTTCAGTTGCCTTCTGAGCACGATTCTCCTGAATAAAACTAAAAATACCATTGATGACATTGACCAACCAGATGGCAATTCCTAGCTCAATAGTCCCTGTCAATATAGCCACCAGTCCGCCCGTCCAGAGTAAGAAGGCCATCAGACTGGTAAAATTCTTTAGAAAACGCAATAGTTTGGATTCTTGCTTGGCTTCTGCCAGAAGGTTCTTGCCAAACTGCTCCTGCCGTCGGTGAACTTCTTCACTGTGCAAACCAGTCTGTCTCGTATTAAGCTGGTCGTATAGTTCCTGTGATGACAGCGCTTGATAGCGAACTGTTTCATCAATCATGTAACCGCCTTCTTTCTATTTACACCTACATTTTAACACCACTAGAAAAAAAGAAAAGCAAAAAGTTTGAAAGAAGAAATCTAAGTTTTCATTGCTAGCCAATCCCAATTTATCCCTTGGCTACAGTTGGACGATCCGCCCATCGGATCCCATCAGCACTGGTCTAGAATCACCCTTGCGTGTATAGGTGAAACTCTACATCCTGAACTGATTCAATAATCAAAGCAGGCTGAAAAATCTCTAGCTAGACTTTGGGAGCCAAAACGACAGGAACGAACTGGTCTTTGATTAATAAGACCACCTAGAACATGCGGTAATCTAGGAGGAAAAAGTAAACTCTAAGGCTATATTCTCCCGCAGTAGCTTGCTCACCCGACATTTTTCATTGATATAAGCTACAATATCCGAGTGATCCTGATCTGTTAAATTCCTATCAATATCAAGCTCTAAGGCAAAGCGGCCAGCATCATAATCGAGATCAGACTTTACCCTAATCGGAAGACTATCAATATTTTCATAACGTTTAAAGTATCCCTGAATGCACATGGTGACACAGGAGGCAAGGGCTACATTGAGCAGACTGACTGGTGTTTCTCCATCATTGACCCCACCAAACAATTCAACAGATTGACCATAACCTGCAGACTGACTGTGATAAAGACGGTCACCCAAAATTTCCGTATGATACATACTATCACCTCTTAAATTTTTTCTCATTGTAACATCTTTAGCTAGTTTTCACGACAAATTGGTTTCACTATATTTAGTATTTTAATACCAAATATGTCTCCCACTGACCTAGCGCAAGTCCTAAATTGTTGTCAATACAGATTAGGCACAAAATACTAGCCTAGAGAAGACCCAGCCTAGGCAGCCTGGATTTTTTTTAATCATTGCCATCTGACTGCCTTTTTACTATTAGCATAAAGTAGTTTGGAAGGCTGAAATTCTTGCAATAGGAGAATTAGAATTTAAACCCTTTCAGATATTAATTAATATAAAGGATCCTCTGCAGTTGGTGAAGAAACTCCTTCATAATAAGAAGAAACAAAAAGACTGATCTCTCACTTAGAGGAGAATCAGTCTTTTTAGCTATTGCTTATCAGCTATTAAATCTGCTAGGCAATCTCAATCTTCTTTGCGCTTATAAGAAGCCATGAGAGTTGCTAGTGTAAAGGCTATAATACCAACACCAAAGGCTGCCACACCATAGCTAGTGGTTTCACCAGTTTCTGGTAATGTCCCAACTGGTGTTTGTGAAGCAGGTGGTTGCGGTGTACTATGTACAGGCACAGGCGTAAATGGTGCTGGATCCTTAGGTAGATCAGTCGTTGGAATACCTGGCTTTGGTTTTTCAACAACTTCAACAATATAGTTCTTATGCCATCTTACAGTTGGAACCTTTGGCTCGGTTGGCGGTGTTGGTTCTGCTGGAACTTCGACATTGATTGTTGTTGGCGGCGTCGGCGCTGTCGGTGGGGTCGGCGCATCCGGTTCCGTCGGCTCGTCTGGAACTTCAACGATGACCTTAGTCGGCGGCGTCGGCGCTGTCGGTGGGGTCGGCGCATCCGGTTCCGTCGGCTCGTCTGGAACTTCAACGATGACCTTAGTCGGCGGCGTTGGCGCTGTCGGCGGGGTCGGCGCATCCGGTTCCGTCGGCTTTTCTGGAACTTCAATGATGGTCTTGCGCGGCGGCGTTGGCGCTGTCGGCGGGGTCGGCGCATCCGGTTCCGTCGGCTCGTCTGGAACTTCAACGATGACCTTAGTCGGCGGCGTTGGCGCTGTCGGCGGGGTCGGCGCATCCGGTTCCGTCGGCTCGTCTGGAACTTCAACGATGACCTTAGTCGGCGGCGTTGGCGCCGTCGGCGGTGTTGGCGCGTCCGGTTCCGTCGGCTCGTCTGGAACTTCAACGATGACCTTAGTCGGCGGCGTTGGCGCTGTCGGCGGCGTTGGTGCGTCCGGTTCCGTCGGCTCGTCTGGAACTTCAACGATGACCTTAGTCGGCGGCGTTGGCGCCGTCGGTGGGGTCGGCGCATCCGGTTCCGTCGGCTCATCTGGAACTTCAACGATGACCTTAGTCGGCGGCGTTGGCGCTGTCGGCGGCGTTGGCGCGTCCGGTTCCGTCGGCTCGTCTGGTACTTCAACGATGACCTTAGTCGGTGGGGTTGGCGCTGTCGGCGGCGTTGGCTTGGTTGGCACTTTTGGCTCTTCACCTGGATTTTTAGGGAATCCAACATTTGAGTTAATGGCAAACCAATAAACTGTTGGGGCACCATCCGCATTAGCCCCTTGAGCAGTGAAAACCAAGTGACCGTCGGTCATACGAACACCTGCACCACCATAGTAAAGATAAGGGGAGTCAGGGTCATCCCATCCACGCAGTGTTGGTGTTGTCTCACCATTGAAAACTGCGCCATTTTCAATATACTGATTCTCGTTTTCAGAAGTTACTTGCTTCGTGTTTGGATCGTAAGTAACACTTGAATTAGGAATTGCTACAAAACCTTTATTACCAATGTCAACAAACTCTTGGTGCTCTGTTGATTGGAATTTTCTTTTAGGGGTAAACGTAATAACACCGGTTGTCTGATCAACGACATAGGTTCCGAGAATATCATCTTTCCCATCAAATCTATATTCATCAGTACCAGTTGAATGACCGTTGCCACCACCTGAGGCATATACAGCGTTACCGAATATGGTCGTTTCTTTTTCTACAATCCAACTGTGACCATTCCAGCTAGCCTTCTGAGCGATAATTCTAAGAGGATTGTCCTGCGAAACCTCGACAGTCTTGCCAGCAAAATCAGCACGGCCTGATTTGACAACGACCCCTCCATTTTCCATACTTGGAGAGCTGCCGTCAGCGTAGGGATCCCAAGTACCACGGACCATATTGCCATTAACATCTTTGGCTTCAACAGTTAAAGCACGAGGTTTATCACCACTATCAATATAAGCAGCTCCCTTCCAGTGGTTAAGAGAGTTCAATGCAATGATAGCTTTACGCTGTGATAGGTCATACATCTTGCCATCTTTATCGTAGAATTCAATATCAACGGCTACTTTGACTGGCTCTTGCGTATCTGATGATGCCCCAACCGTTAGCGTAACCGTGGGGTCAGCATCAACCTTGGCGATTCCCTTCTTATCGTAAGAAGGCAAGTTCACGATTTCGTAGCGGTAAATAACTCTGCTGATATCGCGTTGAACACCTTCAACCAGCATTTTAGATTGTGAAAGCCCATCATAGGTGACAGAGAACTTATCACCTACCTTGATTTGAATCCATTCAGATTCTTTATCAGAGTAAGGACTTTCTGAAACAACTTCACCATCTGCCAATTCATTAGATTGGTACTGCTCAACCCCACCCTTAGAGGCCAGACGTTCTTGAGCAGCCTTAGTCAGATAACTACTAATGCCTTCAATCTTATGTGTTGCAGTTGGTTCACGCAAGAATGTCAATTCCTGTGCAGCAGCTTCAGCTGATAATCCTTGGTCAGCTAAGAATTTATCATAAGCCTCTTTGGCGTTTTCGTACTGTTTCAGAGCAGTTTCGTACTCTAAGAGTTTTGTATTGTAATCAGCAAGATCCTTGTCATATTGCTCTTTATCAACCTGATATTGAGCCAATTCCTGCTGATACTTGGCCTCGTTTTCCGCATTGATGCGGTCGGCTTCCGCCTTCTCGGCGACCTTGCTATCATAGTTAGCTTTATCAGCGTCGTACTTGGCCTTATCTTGGTCGTACTTAGCTTTATCGGCATCATACTGGGCTTTAGCTGTATTATATGCCGCTAACGCTTCTTGATACTTGGCCTCGTTTTCCGCATTGATGCGGTCGGCTTCCGCCTTCTCGGCGACCTTGCTATCGTAGTTAGCTTTATCAGCGTCGTACTTGGCCTTATCTTGGTCGTACTTAGCTTTATCGGCATCATACTGGGCTTTAGCTGTATTATATGCCGCTAACGCTTCTTGATACTTGGCCTCGTTCTCCGCATTGATGCGGTCGGCTTCCGCCTTCTCGGCGACCTTGCTATCATAGTTAGCTTTATCAGCGTCGTACTTGGCCTTATCTTGGTCGTACTTAGCTTTATCGGCATCATACTGGGCTTTAGCTGTATTATATGCCGCTAACGCTTCTTGATACTTGGCCTCGTTTTCCGCATTGATGCGGTCGGCTTCCGCCTTCTCGGCGACCTTGCTATCGTAGTCAGCTTTATCAGCGTCGTACTTGGCCTTATCTTGGTCGTACTTAGCTTTATCGGCATCATACTGGGCTTTAGCTGTATTATATGCCGCTAACGCTTCTTGATACTTGGCCTCATTTTCCGCATTGATGCGGTCGGCTTCCGCCTTCTCGGCGACCTTGCTATCGTAGTCAGCTTTATCAGCGTCGTACTTGGCCTTATCTTGGTCGTACTTAGCTTTATCGGCATCATACTGGGCTTTAGCTGTATTATATGCCGCTAACGCTTCTTGATACTTGGCCNAGCGTCGTACTTGGCCTTATCTTGGTCGTACTTAGCTTTATCGGCATCATACTGGGCTTTAGCTGTATTATATGCCGCTAACGCTTCTTGATACTTGGCCTCATTTTCCGCATTGATGCGGTCGACTTCCGCCTTCTCGGCGACCTTGCTATCGTAGTTAGCCTTATCTGTATCGTATTTTTTCTTATCAGCATTATACTGAGCGAGCGCGGCTTCATAATCTGCTTGCGCTTGCTTATAAACAGCCATCGCTTGTTCATAGGCAGCCTTATTCTGAGCATTGATTTGATCAGCCTTTTCCTTCTCAGCAGTCTTATTGTCAAATTCTAATTTAGCCTTGTTGTAATTCTCAACAGCAGCTTGGTACTGGGCTCTAGCAACTTGGTAATCATTCAGTGTTTGATTGATTTCTTGAGTTTGAACATTGTTGTCAGCAACTGCTGCCTCTACTGACGGCTGAAGCTGGGGCGGGGTTTCTTCAACTTGGATACCCTGCTCTTGAGCAGCTGCTTTAGCCTTCTCCAAGCCAGATGAGGTCACCTCTGAAGTTGTCGTAACGGTAGTACCGTTGTCATCTACACCAACAACACGAGTTTGAATGGAGTCTGTTTCGGAAACTCCTTCATTGGTTGCTGGAACCGCTGGTTGATCAGCTGTACTGCTCCCATCATCAACAGCTGACGGGGCTGCTGCCCCCAAATTAGCGTCCTCTGCTTTTACTTGTACTCCTCCTGCAGCCAGTAAAGCTATACCCAGCAGGACAGACGCTGCCCCAAAGCTATACTTTCTGATGGAGAAGCGCTGTGAACGTTTTCCCATTTCAATCTTCCTCCCAATAAAGATAGTTTAAATTAGTATTTGTTTTTGCAAACACTCTTTTATATTCTAGCAAATTTTCTATTAATTACAATACTTTTGTCCTCAAATGTTGTTTTTTCAGTGCCTTTCATCGTTTTTGAAAGTTTTAAAATGAAGTTAGCCACAAATCTCAACTCTCCAAATTTCTGAATACATTGAAAGCAGCCCTAGCAAACAAGTGCTAGAGCTGCTTTTAGATTAATTAGCAATCAACGAATTTCCGCATTAACATTTTCCGTCAGTGATTTGGTAATTTTCTCCATATACTTAGCAACTTCCTCATCTGTTAAATTATCCTTTGGATTTTGGAAAGTTAAACTATAGGCCATTGACTTCTTACCTTGACCAAGATTAGCACCTGCGTAGACATCAAAGAGTCTAATATCACTCAGGCGTTTAACCCCTGCTGCTACAATTGCTTGTACAATGGTCTTGTGACTGATAGATTGATCAACCAGAAGGGCGATATCGCGCGACACTGCAGGGAATTTGGTGATATCTATAAAGGCTGCAGCTGGTTGTAAGGCAGCTGCCACTGCTGTCAGGTTTAACTCGGCAACATAGGTTTCAGGAATGCTATAGGCCTTAGCCACCTCAGGGTGAACCTGTCCAACAAAACCAACCACATGGCCATCCAGCGAAACAGTAGCTGTACGACCGGGATGCATGCTTGTTAAACTCTTATCAGCTGCAAACTCGACTGTCAGATCTAATTTATCAAAGAGAGCCTCAATAATTCCCTTAGCATGGAAGAAATCAACTGGAGTTGCCTCAGTTTGGAAATCCTTATCGGCGACTAGGCCAGTCATCGCAAAGGCAAAGGTTTCCAACTCACGAGGCAGGTCTTCTTTTGGATTGCCTTCTTGTTCAAAAATTTTACCAATTTCGTAAATAGCAACATCGCTGTTCTTACGAGCTACATTATAAGCCACAGTATCCAGCATCCCAGAGATGATGTTTTGGCGGAGAGCAGAGCGCTCAAGGCTCATTGGCCACATCAACTCCGTTACTTGGCTTGGTGCCATTGTAAATTCGGTTGCCTTCTCAGGCGTGGTCAGAGCATAGGAAATAATCTCTGATAGACCAGCGCCTTCGGCAAGAGTGCGAACCTTACGACGCAGTTTTTGCATCGCTGTCAGTTCACCAGCCGTTCCAGACGCTTCTGGCAAGGTCGTCGGCAATTTATCATAGCCATAGATACGGGCAATTTCTTCAACCAAGTCTGCCTGAATAGCGATATCCCAGCGACGACGGGGCACAGAAACAGTAAAGGCCTCGCTGCTGCCAGCGACAGGAAATCCGAGTCGAGTGAAGATAGCCTCAATGTCTGCGTAGGTTAACTGAGTTCCCAGACGAACATTGACATATTCAAGACTAGTGGAGACTTCTACTGGGTTTGTTGGCAAGCTGCCTGCTGAGACACTTCCAGATAGGACACTGCCCCCAGCTAATTCCTGCAGCATAGCTGCCGCAAAATCAAGCGCCTCTGAAACGGTATCATAGTTGATTCCTTTTTCAAAACGTGAAGAACTTTCTGAACGGAGGTTGAGGCGGCTACTGGTTTTACGAATTGTTTGGCCATCAAAAACCGCGGCTTCCAGTACTACCTTCTTAGAGTCAGCAGATATCTCTGTAGACTGTCCGCCCATGACACCGGCTAAGGCTACTGGCTTATCGGCAACGGTGATGACTAGATCTTTCTGCGTCAGGTCGCGCTCTTCACCATCAAGGGTAAGCAGACTTTCACCTGCACGCGCTGAGCGAGCGACAATCTTTTTATCTTCAAACTTATCATAGTCGAAAGCATGCATGGGTTGACCGAAATACAGCAGAACATAGTTGGTCACGTCAACCACGTTATTGATAGGACGAATCCCTGCATTCATGAGCAAGTTTTGCAGCCACTGAGGACTCGGTGCTACGGTAACATTATCCACCAGACGGGCTTGATAAGTTAATACCTTATCTGACTCGATAGCCACCGATAAGTGTTCAGCAACTGGCTGGCCATTTTCGCTGAGCTGCTTTTCAGGAAAATGGACAGTTTTGTCATAGATGGCAGCTACTTCATAGGCAACACCGCGCATCGATAAAGCATCAGCACGATTAGGAGTAATCGCCAACTCAATGATTTCATCATCCAAATCAAGATAAGGAAAGATGCTGTCGCCAGGGACAGCTGATTCAGGCAAGATTTGGATCCCATCGGAAAATTCTTTAGGGATAATACTGTCTGACAAGCCCAGTTCCTGCAGGGAACAGATCATTCCCAGCGATTCCAGACCGCGGATTTTCCCTTTTTTGATTTTATAATTATCAGCGATACGGGCGCCCGGTAAGGCGACAATAACCTTGACTCCAGCCTTGATGTTTGGAGCACCGCAGACAATCTGACGCGGTTCTTCCTCACCAGTATCCACTTGACAAAGATGAAGGTGAGTATCCGGAACATCTTCACAGGATAAAACATCTCCCACTACAAGTTTCGATAAACCCTCAGCTGGTATTTCCACACCTTCTACTTCGATACCTGTTGTCGATATCTTTTCAGCAAGTTCAGCCGTTGTTACATCAACATCAACTAACTCTTTTAACCACTTATATGATACAAGCATATTACTACCAACGGATATCTTTAAAAACAGTTGGAAACAGAAACCCTATCATATCGAGTTCCCCTTTGTCCTTCCAAACTTTTTATCCGCATCCATTTCCTTTCAGTTATTTCAATTTTTTCTTGAGCAGCCAGTCTACATCAACCTTATCCTCTGAAACCGGAAAGGCATGCTGGCTGAATTTTTCAAAACCATACTTGGCATAGAATCTCTGTGCCTTAAAATTCTTTTCCCAAACACCTAACCAGACCCAAGAAGCACCTGATTTTTTTGCCTCTTTCAAGGCAAATTCAAAGAGCATTTTACCGATTCCTAATCCCTGAAACTTTTGCAGGACATAAATCCTTTGGATTTCAAAAGCATCATCCAGTTCTGTCTCAGTCTGAGCAGAGCCCGTATTGGTCTTAAGGAAACCTGCCTTTTGTCCATCAACTTCCGCAAAGGTATAGCTAGATTCTGAGCAGGCAAGTTCTTCCCTTAAACGTTCGAGAGCTAAGGCAGAATCAAAATAAGCCTGCAGCTGCTCCTCAGTATTATCGTGGGCAAAGGTTTCGCGAAAGGTTTGCATAGAGAGTTCTCTCAAGGTGTTAGCCTCGTTTAGGCTAACGGTTTTCAATACAATAGTCAAAACCTTTTCTCCCTTTTACTTAGGCTTATTTAAACTGGGCGGAAAACCGAACATCGCCTTGATAGAAACCACGGATATCATTGATACCGTAACGTAACATAGCAATGCGTTCTTGCCCTAGACCAAAGGCAAAGCCTGAATATTTCTCTGAATCGACACCAGACATTTCAAGGACTCGCGGATGAACCATACCAGCACCTAGGATCTCAATCCAGCCAGTTTTCTTGCAGACATTGCAACCTTGGCCTCCACACTTGAAGCAGGAAACATCTACTTCTACTGATGGTTCAGTAAAAGGGAAATACGATGGTCTCAGACGGATTTTCCGATCTTCACCGAACATTTTTTGGCTAATCAGCTGCAGGGTCCCCTTGAGATCCCCCATCGAGATATTTTCTCCGACAACAAGACCTTCAATCTGATGGAATTGGTGCGAATGAGTAGCATCATCGGTATCGCGTCGAAATACACGCCCCGGTGAAATCATTTTAAGAGGGCCTTGTGAAAAATCATGCTGATCCAAGGTCCGGGCCTGAACTGGACTGGTATGTGTCCGCAGCAAGATATCCTCAGTAATGTAGAAAGTATCTTGCATATCGCGCGCAGGATGGTTCTTAGGCAGATTCATCCGCTCAAAATTGTAGTAGTCACTCTCAACTTCAAACCCATCAACAACTTGAAAGCCCATACCGAGGAAAATATCCTCAATTTCCTCAGATATTTGCGTCAAAATGTGGCGGTTCCCAAGATTAACCTTGCGCCCTGGCAGTGTCACATCCAGTGTTTCTGACTCCAATTGGGCTTGAATCTTAGCAGCCTCAACAATCTTAGCTTGCTCTTCAAAAGCCTGAGTCAAAACATCGCGCACTTCGTTGACTTGCTTACCAATGACTGGACGCATCTCACTTGATAGGTCTTTCAGCCCTTTAAGGAGCTCCGTCAAAGACCCCTTCTTCCCTAAAACAGCAACCCTCAGCTCTTGCAATTCCTTGCTGTGATTGCCATTCATTTCCTTGAGTTTAGCCTTGGTTGAAATTTTTAACTCTTCTAACTCTTTTTGTAAATCCATTACAGGTTTCCTTTCATGATTGATTCAGACCTCTTGAGATGAAAGCGATACTAAAAAACCGCCTGCCTACTACTCCTCTATCAGCGGAGCGTTGACACGCGGTACCATCCGTTTTCATCCAGTATGCTGGACCTTAATTTGATCAAGTCTTTAACGCGAGTGAATTCACAAGGTTTTCCTTTAGTGAACTTCCAGTCAACGATTCACATTCCCTTTAAAGTGCCACCAAGCTACTAGTCTCACAGACCTCTATTCAATTAGCCTTATTCTATCAAAAAAAGCAAAGGCTGACAAGTTAATTTTATCAGCCAGTAAACTCTTGCCAAGCTTTAAACAGAGAGTAGTAGCACCTGATTGCAGGTAAGGCACTCACTTACAAGCATTTGGGGAAGCAAAGGCAATTATTACGATAAAAAAAGGGGATAAAAAAGCAGGCAAAAAGTGAAAAAACAGCGGCAGGTTATTGGGTGCAAGAAAATAATTTCAAAACAGCTAAACTTTTTTCATAGAAGTTAAGCGAATTTCTTAACAGGAACCTTAATATCTATCGTTCTTGATTCTAATCTGGCCATTAGGATTATTAGCATCGCTTATCTTTAAAGGCTACTTGGCCCTCCTTACCTGACCAGTTTTGTAATCCAGTGTTATACCTTCCTGAATATTAGGAATAAAAACATTAAATTCAAGGCTTCCATCATCAGATCTTGCTTCCAAATGACGGCCACTGGCAATCAGATTATCCCCTTCATAAATAAGAGTAACACGGTAGCGAACACGTTTTCGCCGATCTAAGGTCTGACGAATGAGGTTCTCATAATAATTTTGCCCCGTGGAATCTTCACTGTTAGCCTGGTTTGACCAGGCTGTCTGAACGGCAATATTAGCAGGATTACTGGTTGAGGCATCAAAGCCTTTGAGTCTGCCAGCCAAAGCGTAGCCGATCAGATGTCCACGATCAATAGCATGATCATATTTACCAGTCAATCCAGTTTGTTGGTGCCAACCAGCTGGTGTCCAATCCGTAGCGCCATTGCCAGTTTCTTGACGGCTGCGATACTGGCGGGTTGATTTGGACAAAAGCGCATTAGCCACTGTAGGCACTGTTTGTCCTTGCACTTGTTTGGTCTGATTATTAACATAGGGGGAACTGGCGACATGGGCATTGAGTTTGGTCCTATTTCCATTGACCACATAAGCACCTGCCCCATTCCACTTTATATCACCACCAAGCTGCTGTTTGACCGATCCAGTCAGGACCCCCTCAGCCAAGCTTTGACTGGGACTATCTGTCTCTTCCTCATCACCTGTTAGAAGGTAAGCAACTTGTTTAAGAGGACTCTTATCAGAAATATTTTCATTGGTTGTCACATAGCCGAGAAACAGTACTATCGCTAAGCTGATAAGGGACAAGAGCGCCTTTTGTTCACGCTTGTTCAATCGTTTTTTCTTCATTTATTTCATCTCTCTAAAAAGGCTCGCTGGCTAATGACCATCGAGTCTTTTACGCTTCTCATTTACTAGCGTCCAGTGAATTTGTCAACCAAGGACTGCCATTTTTCCGGTGACAAAATAGCTAAGGGATTATGACCTTGACCAAGTACGGCATAGCCCAAGATCAAACCTAGAACAAAGACAAACAGGCAGAGGAAAACTACCAGCAAAACCAGACCTAGCTGACGTTTGACATAACCCCAACCTACATTTGACATTAGCCATTCACCCTTTCAATATCAGCACCTAGAGCAGCCAATTTTTCGTGGAATTTATAGTAACCCCGATCTAGATGCGTGAGTTTGCCAACAGTCGTTGTCCCCTTGGCTACCATACCGATGAGAATCAGAGCTGCGCTAGCACGCAAGTCCGTTGACATAACTTGTGCTCCTTGGAGTTCTTCTCCTCCATGGATAATAGCTGTATCGCGCAGAATTTCTGAGTTCAAGCCCATGCGGCGCATTTCTTCAAGATGCTGGAAGCGATTTTCAAAAACCGTCTCAATCATAGTCGACTCACCTGCCACCACAGCCATCAGAGCTGTGAATTGAGCTTGCATGTCTGTCGGAAAACCTGGATGAGGCAGGGTTTTTACGGTGACTGGTTTTAAACGGCTAATATCCGATTTAACGCGAATTCCTCGTGCTTCTTCGGTCACCTCGACCCCCATCTCTACCAACTTAGAGATCAAGGGACGATTATGTTCCCACACAGCCGATTTAATCAAGACATCTCCAGAAGTCATAGCAGCTGCAACCATAAAAGTTCCAGCTTCAATACGGTCCTGCACAACATCATGCTCAGTCCCATGAAGCTGTTCTACACCTTTGATTGTAAGAGTTTCTGTCCCTGCTCCTTTGACATTGGCTCCCATTTTATTGAGGAGGATAGCAAGATCGACAATTTCAGGTTCACGGGCTGCATTTTCAATAATTGTCGTCCCTTCAGCTAAAGTGGCAGCCATCATCAAATTTTGAGTAGCACCAACAGAAGGAAAATCCATGTAAATCGTTGTTCCCTGAAGCTTTTCAGCTCTTGCTGTAATATCACCACCAATTTGGCTGATTTTAGCTCCCATAGCTTCTAACCCTTTGAGGTGGAGGTCAATAGGGCGACTGCCGATCGTACAGCCACCCGGCATCGATACCTTAGCGTGGCCATTGCGGGCCAAAATAGGTCCTAGTACAACAATGGAAGCCCGCATCTGGCTGACGTACTCATAGGGGGCTTCATCCAAAAGCTCTCCTCTGGCATCAACTGTGACTTTGTTTTCATCTTCATCAAAGGTCACACCCACATTAAGTCCACGTACTACATTATTCATAGTGTAGACATCTGACAGGATAGGAACATTATGCAGAACTGTCTGACCTTCTGATGGCAGAATAGTCGCTGCTAAAAGGGGCAGAACAGCATTCTTAGCCCCTTCGATCGTTACCTCACCATGCAAGCGTGTTTGTCCGCCTTTGATAATAATTTTATCCATAAGTAATTCTCCAATTTTACCAAGTATTTTTACTATTATATCATAAGATAACCAAAAGTTAACGTTAGTGGATTGTGGTAAAAATCGTTGTACTCAGCGAAATAATGGATAGGAAGAAACTACTGACCAAGTAACCCAGAGCGATCGCTAAAAACATGACAAGTAAGGTGATAGTCCCTAAATTATCAGGGTTAACCTTCAAAAACTTTTCCCAATCTACCAATCTTATTAAGAGTTGATAACTTAAGAGAATAAAAAAGATGTGACAGATAATAGGGATCATTGATTGTAAAATATCCATGCTGTTATTCTATCATGTCCATAGGTAGGAATACAACTGTTAGCTTATAATTTCACCTTTGTAAAAAATCAAAGTTTTCCGAACTGCTCGTTCAGATCCAGAGAGCGATTTGCTTACAAAATTTCCAACAAGAAAACAGGAGAGTGGCGACGTTTATTTGCATACAAGGAAAGCTATCTTTTCTTCAGGAATTAACCCCGAGTTTAATTAACAGATTTTTTGAAAATTTGTCTGTAAAAAAAACTCTAAGCTTTTTAAACTTAGAGTTTGTAATAAGCAGCTTACTTACAGCAGTTGGGATACAAAAGCCGTTATTTATTTCCAACACTGATACGATTAAGGGCACGGCGCAGAGCCACTTGAGCGCGACGAACTTCATCCATTTGATGGGCTTGCTCGGCTAGTTCAAGCTCTTGTTCAGCACGCCGTTTAGCACGTTCAGCACGTGAAATGTCAATATCACGAGCACGCTCGGCCGAATCGGCTACAATGGTAACCATATTGTCCTTGATCTCAAGAATCCCGCCATTAACAGCTACCCAGTCCACATGGTTATCATCATCAACGCGGCGAATTTTCATCTCATGTACAG
Source organism: Streptococcus sp. ELY_125 (assembly GCF_058314535.1). Classification (NCBI taxonomy): domain Bacteria; kingdom Bacillati; phylum Bacillota; class Bacilli; order Lactobacillales; family Streptococcaceae; genus Streptococcus; species Streptococcus sp. ELY_125. Next base: position 77,490 of record NZ_JBZFUM010000005.1, read on the forward strand.
CCAGCGGAGCAATAGTATTGACATGGTTAGCCAAGATCCCCATCTCACCATCAGTCGTAGTTACCGAGATATAGGTTGCATGGTGGTCATACCGAATGCCATCCGGCGTCACAATTTGCACGGTCATCATTTCGGACATAATTTCACCTCATTAAAAACCCATTTGTTTAGCCTTTGCGACAACATCCTCAATTGGACCAACACTGCGGAAGGCATCCTCAGGTAGATCATCGTATTTTCCTTCAAGAATTTCCTTAAATCCACGAACTGTTTCAGCAACTGGCACATAAGAACCGGGCTGTCCTGTAAACTGTTCAGCAACGTTGAAGTTTTGTGAGAGGAAGAACTGGATCCGACGAGCACGGCCAACAAGGACCTTTTCGTCATCTGACAACTCATCCATACCAAGAATAGCAATAATATCCTGCAATTCGTTATAACGTTGCAGCACACGCTGTACTTCTGTGGCTACTTGGTAGTGTTCCTCACCAACAATTTCCGGAGCAAGGGCTCGTGAACTTGATGCCAGTGGATCTACGGCTGGATAAATCCCCATTTGGGTCAATTTACGTTCCAAGTTGGTTGTTGAATCCAAGTGGGCAAAGGCTGTTGCCGGAGCAGGGTCTGTATAGTCATCAGCAGGTACGTAAATAGCCTGAATGGAAGTAACCGAACCTTTTTTGGTTGAAGTGATTCGCTCCTGCAATTGTCCCATTTCAGTCGCCAAGGTTGGCTGGTATCCAACGGCTGACGGCATCCGTCCGAGGAGGGCTGAAACTTCAGAACCTGCTTGGGTGAAACGAAAGATATTATCAATAAAGAGCAAAACATCTTGGCCTTCCCTATCACGGAAATATTCAGCCAAAGTTAAACCAGTAAGAGCAACACGCATACGCGCTCCAGGTGGTTCATTCATCTGCCCAAAGACCATGGCAGTCTTTTCAATAACGCCTGATTCCTTCATTTCCCAGTAAAGGTCGTTACCCTCACGAGTACGCTCACCAACCCCAGTAAATACCGAAATACCACCGTGTTCTTGAGCGATATTGTGGATCAACTCTTGGATCAGGACAGTCTTACCAACTCCTGCTCCTCCAAAGAGGCCAACCTTACCACCTTTTAGATAAGGGGCAAGTAGGTCAATGACCTTAATCCCTGTTTCCAGAATTTCTGATGAGGTTGATAGTTCATCAAAACTAGGAGCTTTCTTATGGATCGGTTCCCGCTCTGCTTCTTCTGCAAAAGGCTGTTCAAGGTCAATAGTATCGCCAAGAACATTGAAAACTCGGCCCAATGTTTCCTTACCGACTGGTACGCTGATTGGACGCTCAGTATCTAAAACCTCCAGCCCACGCGTAAGCCCATCAGTTGACTCCATAGCAATGGTACGTACAACGCCGTCACCCAATTCAAGAGCAACTTCGAGCACGATTTTTTCTTTTTTATCGCTGTCTTTATAAACGACCAATGCATTATTTATCTCAGGGAGTTTATCATCGGCAGCAAACTTAACGTCGACAACCGGTCCAACAACCTGAGCAATCTTGCCTGAGCTCATTCTAATTTCCTTCCTTGTCATATTTCCTGCAGAGGCCGAGGCAAAACAAGCCAATGACCTAATCACTGCTTATCTTGACCCAACCTTGAGGGTGTCAGCTTATTCAACTATCTTATTCCAGTGCATTTGCCCCCGCTACGATCTCTGTTATTTCTTGAGTAATCGCAGCTTGACGGGCACGGTTGTATTGGATAGTTAAGTCACTGATAACGTTTTTTGAATTATCTGTTGCTGTTTGCATAGCTGTCATCCCTGCAGCATGCTCAGCTGTCTTTGCATCAACAATGGCACCGTAAATCAGACTTTCAGTATACTGGGGCAGAAGCTGCTCCAAGATAGAACTGCGGTCGGGCTCTAGTTCAAAAGCATTAGCAGCCTCTTCTTCTGATTCATTAGCATCGAGGTCAACAATAGGCAACATCTGCTCAACACGCACCTGACTGGTTAGACTGTTGATGTGATGGTTATAGCAAACATAGAGTTCATCAAAAAGCTCTTGTTTGTACATTTCAACAGACTGAGAAATGATTTGTGATACCTGATCGAAACTAGGCTGATCTTCTAATCCCCGTAATTCAAAAGCCAAGTCAATCCCACGTGCCTTGAAAAAGTCGGCTCCTGTTCCACCGATAGAGATGATCGCATAGTCATCTTTTCCAGCATGGTAATCCTCAATCAAGTCCATGACAGCCTTGAGAATTTTGGCATTATAACCACCAACCAGACCTTTATCAGACGTAATCACAATATAGCCGGTCCGTTTGACAGGACGGGAAGCCAGCATAGGATTATCGCTGCCATTTGTTAATTCTGCCCGCAGCAAATCTGTGGTGATTTGACGAATCTTAGCGGCGTAGACCTGAAAATCTTTGGCCGCCTGTTCAGATTTAGTCAGCTTAGCGGCTGATACCATCTGCATGGCACTTGTAATCTTACTTGTTTTTTCTGTTGATGTGATTCTTGTTTTAATTTCACTAAGAGATCCGGCCATATATCCATCCCCCTTTATTCAAATGATGATTGAACTTTAAAGGCTTGGATAGCAGCATCGAGTGCTGCTTCGTCAGGGAGGTCTTTAGTCGTACGAATAGTTTCAAATATATCGGCATGATGCACATCAAAATAATCATACATAGCCTGTTCAAAAGCTAGGATATCATTGACTGGGACACTATCCAAGAAACCATGCGTCAAAGCATAGAGAATCAGCACCTGCTTCTCAACAGGAAGCGGTTGATGAACCGGCTGTTTAAGTACCTCTACGGTACGGCGGCCACGGTTCAATTTAGCCTGAGTAGCTTCATCCAGATCCGATCCGAACTGAGTGAAAGCTTCCAATTCACGATAAGAAGCCAAGTCAAGACGGAGCGTACCTGCAACCTTTTTCATAGCTTTGATCTGGGCAGACCCCCCAACCCGTGAGACAGATGATCCTGCATCAATGGCTGGACGGATCCCAGAATTGAAGAGATTTTCCTGCAAGAAGATTTGCCCATCAGTAATAGAGATAACATTGGTTGCGATATAGGCGGAGATATCTCCAGCTTGTGTTTCAATGAAGGGGAGGGCCGTGATAGAACCGCCGCCTAGCTCATCTGAAACCTTGGCAGAACGCTCTAAAAGGCGACTATGGAGATAGAAGACATCCCCTGGGTAAGCTTCGCGTCCAGGAGGACGGCGCAAAAGCAAGGAAAGTTCACGATAGGCAACAGCTTGCTTGGAGAGATCATCGTAAACAATTAAGACATGCTGCCCTTTGTACATGAACTCTTCTGCCATTGCAACACCAGCGTAAGGAGCGATATAAACCAAGGGTGATGGTTGCGAGGCAGAGGCCGTCACAACGATGGTATAATCAAGAGCGCCATATTTACGAAGGGTTTCTACCTGATTACGAACTGTTGATTCTTTTTGTCCAATAGCAACATAAATACAGATCATATCCTGATCCTTTTGGTTCAGAATAGCGTCAATCGCTACGGATGTTTTACCAGTTTGACGGTCACCGATGACCAACTCACGTTGACCGCGGCCAATTGGAACGAGGGCATCAATAGCCTTGAGACCTGTCTGCAGAGGTTCAGAAACAGACTTCCGCTGCATAACACCTGGGGCAGGCGTTTCAACAGGACGAGTTGCACTGGTCTTAATATCGCCAAGTCCGTCAACAGGCTGACCTAGCGGGTTAACCACGCGGCCAATCAATTCCGGACCAACTGGAACTTCCATAATTTTACCAGTACGTTTGACAGTGTCACCTTCGATAATTTCAGAAAAATCACCTAGGATAATGATACCAACATCATTTGACTCAAGGTTTTGAGCCATACCATAGGCACCATTTTGAAATTCGAGCAGCTCACCAGCCATGGCATTATCGAGACCGCGAGCGCGGGCAATGCCATCACCGATATAGGTTACTACTCCAGTTTCAGTGACGTCAAAATTTGGCTGGAAGTTTTCAATTTGCTTTTTAATTAAAGCACTAATTTCTTGAGCATTTATGGCCAAAAGTCACACCACTTTCTATTTAAGATTATTTTTTAATTGCTGTAATTGACTGCGGATGCTGGTATCAATAATTTGATTATTGGCTTTTAAAACGAAGCCACCAATGATTGCTTGATCCAGTTCTTGCTTCAATTCCTTGGCTTCAATATCAAACCGCTGTTTGCCCAGTGTAAGCAGACGCTCCTGCTGGCTGTTACTCAGGGGAACAGCCGTTGTTACCGTCAATGGAAATTCTCGCGTTTCTTGACGCAGTTTATCCAGAACAGTCCGAAAAATCGGCTCAATAAGACTTTCACGCCCATTGTTTAGAATAACTGTGAGAAAATTCTTCAGATAAGCAGAGAGTTCTTTCTGCAGCAAACTAATTAAGGCTATCTTATCATCATGAGCAAGCGCGAAACTGGACAGATAAGTACTGAGGTCAGTCTCCTCAAAAACACTCAAACAGGCTGCAAGCTCCGTCTGAATGTCAGAGACTAGATTTCTCTCAAGGGCAAACTGACTTAGGCCCTCAGCATATTGCTCAACGATAGCTTGTGTATTACGATCCATTAGGCATCTCCCAACTGATCAAGATACTGGTCAATCAACTCTGACTGGGCCGAGTGATCCAGATTTTTTGTCATGATTTTTTCTGCCAGCAAGATAGTCAAATCTGCCACGTCTCCCTTCACGTTGGTGAGGGCTTCAGCTTGATTTTGAGCAATATCTTGGTTAGCTTTTTCTTTCAAACGCTCAGCATCAGCACGCGCGTCTGCGATAATTTTGCTACCTTGCGCTTGACCTGTCTCCTTGGCATCATCAATAATTTTAACTGCATCATCTTTAGCAGCACTCAGCTCAGCTTGACGTTTTTGAGCCAAACCTTCTGCTTCCTTACGAGCGCTCTCAGCATCATCAATATCCTTTTCAATCTTTTCTTGACGCTGCTCGAAAATACTTGTCAATTGTTTCCAAGCAAATTTACGAATCAAGAATATCAATAAAAGGACAGAACCAGTTGTAATAATGATATTCCCAAGCGTCGTGCTATTAATAAGTATAGACATAAGGTTCCTCTCTTTCTTGGTTAATCATTAACTTTACCACCAATGTAATTTGAACTTAGGATGATAAAGACATAGGCTTGAATAAATCCGATAAAGGCTGAAAAAGCCACCCAAATCCCATTGAGCAAAAATGATAGTGGAAAGGCAAAAGCTGAATAAGCAAAGAGCTGCAAAATCAGACCTGTAACAACTTCACCTGAGAAAATATTACCAAATAGTCGCAGAGCAAGTGAAGCAACATTTGTGAACTGCTCAAGGATATTCATGGGCAGCATGGCTGGATAGGGCTGCAAATAGCCTTTCAAATAGCCTTTGACCCCTTTTTTACGGATCCCCTCAAAGTGGCAAACAAGCGCAATTATTAAGGAGAGAGTAATGGTAACCCCAAAATTCGACGTTGGAGAAGTCCAAAAATTATACTTTTGTGTCTTAATAGCTGTCGCCAGGCCAATATTATTGGCCGTAAAGACAAAGGTAAAAATAACAAATAGAAGGAGGCTATAATTTTTTGTATAACTTCCTAAGCTCTGAGAAATAGTATTGTTAACAAACTCATACACATACTCAAGAACGTTTTGCTTCTTACTTGGCTTCAAAGTCATCTTACGACTAGCCCAAAAGACCAAGAGGAAAATGATGAGAACCGTTAAGAGAGAGACTGCTAAAATGGTCAAATCAAACTCAATACCTAAAAAAGATACGCTTGGATTTTCAGTTGATTCCAAACCTTATCCCTCCTTCTTTCTTCCTGTAATGTTCTATTTCACGATATAACTCAAGGCGAAAAGAACAAAGAAGGTCCCTTCGATAAAGGCAACACCAGTAAACATCAAGGTTTGCAATTTACCAAACATTTCTGGCTGGCGTGCTGCAGCTTTGGCGACATTGGCAACAAGAATCCCTTCACCAATTGATACCCCCATAACGGCGAGGCCAAGACCTAAGATTGTTAAACTCATAATAGAATTCTCCTTTAAATTTTTTTACCCACTAATTTTAGTCCTATTTGCTGGGAAAGTCAACGATTTCCTGCAAAATGTAAAGGCTTACTGAAAACTGTTTTACCTATTGCTGACTTTTATAACTGATTGTTCGGAATTTTTAATGATAATTTCTTCTTACACACCTGATGTAGCCTAAGATAAAAACCGAAGCAAGCAAAAAAATCTAGCTCGCCTCGGTTTGGATCAGTCTTTATTTAGAATGAATCGCTATACTCTTCGAAATGTCACGATTCGTTCTCCTACTTATGAGGCCAGCTCTGCTGGTCTCACCTCCCCACCTTAAAAGCTCTCTCAAACCTTATAAGTTATCCCTGCTTCAACGACAGAAACTAAGTTTGTCTGACCCTCAGGTTAGGTCATAATTTTGGTCCTCACCACTCCATGATTGTAAAGCGGCAGCTCAAAACGCTCTCTTCCCAGAGCGTTTTAGACCATAAAAATGCTACGTCGCTCAGTCTGATTTTTTAAGTATTTGCTTTCGCTCAAATATTGATGAGCCTAATCATCGTCATCACCAAGTTCATCAACCTCGTGTGAGAATTTTTGAGCGATAGCTTCGAGAGCTAACTCTTCTGTATCGAGCTCCAGTGCATCATCAGAAATCTCATCTGCATCAGCATAGAACTCAATATGATTTTTGAGATTTTCCAGAGTAATTGGAGCATCACCACCGTATTCACCGTCTAGGTTAATCATCATACGCTCACTGGTTTGGGGTTCGATGACAATTTTACTCGTCTTAATATACTCAATACGCCGATCCCCGATATGCTTACCACCTTGAAGAAGCTTTCTGACTAAATGAGCAATATCAATCAGGTTGGCCGTCTTAATAATAATCAAGGTAAACATTCCATCATCAAGTTTCGCATCAGGAGCAATCGTTTCAAAACCACCGACTGAATTGGTAATAGCCGCAAAAATCATGGATGCTTCACCATCAAAAACACCCTGATCGTGGGTGATCTTGACAGGAGCCGTCCGAACACGAGGCAGGAGTTCTACCCCTTTTGCCAAATAGGCTAGATAACCAATCATCGTTTTTAGTTGGCTGGGGACACTGTAAGTGAGTTCAGTCAGCGTACCCGCTGCTGCAATATTAACGAAATAGGAATCGCCGTGCGCTTGACCAACATCCATCTGAATGGTTTGATTTTTCCCGATAACCTTGGCTGCTTCGATAGGCTTGCCTCTTGGAATCTTGAGCGCCCGCGCCAAATCATTAGTTGTTCCTGTTGGAATGATTGCCATCTGAGGGCGATTCCCCAACGGAGCAATACCGTTGACAACCTCATTAATAGTCCCGTCTCCTCCTGCCGCAATAACCAAATCAAAACCTGCTTGGGCAGCTCGACTCGCTTCGTTTTTGGCTGAGTCGGGATCTGGAGTCGTTTGAAAGGCAGAGGTCTCAAAGCCAAACCCTTCTAAAATATCCAGTACTTCGCCTACATTTTTTTTCATAATTTCTTGGCCTGATGTTGGATTATAAATCAGGCGTGCACGCTTTTGAGCCATCTTTTTCTCCTATAGGTTAATTAACCACTCTTCGTCCTGGACGGTAATCCCCAGTTCTTGAGCCTTACTCAGTTTAGAACCAGCATCTTCTCCCGCAACAACGATATCTGTTTTTTTAGAAACCGAACCTGTAATCTTGGCACCTAGCGCTTCTAACTTTTCTTTGGCCTGAGTCCGAGTCAGGTCGGTCAACTTGCCAGTTAGTACAATGGTCAAGCCCGATAACTGAGCATCTGCAGCCACTCGCTTACCTAGATAATCAAAGTTCAGTCCAGCTTGATGCAGCTCTGCCATTAGCTGCTGTGCTCCTGCGGTCGCAAAATAATCTTTGAGGGATTGGGCAAGAACCTGCCCCAGACTATCAATGGCAGCAATAGCATCAAAATCTGCCGCTATCAATTCGTCCAAGTTCCCAAAAGTTTCTAGCAATAGACGACTAGCCTTGGCACCGACATGACGAATTCCAAGACCAAAGAGGAGTTTTTCTGCCGAATTATCCTTGGAAGCCACAATTGCTTGATAGAGCTTTTGGGCTGATTTTTCTTTGAACCCTTCTAGATTAAGGAGCTTTTCTGGAGTCAACTGGTAGAGGTCAGCAACGTCTTCAACCAATCCTGCCTCATAGACTTTTTCAATATTTGACGGTCCCAGACCGGTGATATTCATTGCATCACGGCTGGCAAAATGAATCAGCTTTTCTTTAAGTTGAGCTGGGCAGCGTGGATTGACGCAGCGCAGGGCCACTTCATCCTCATAGTGGACCAGCTGACTCTGACAGGACGGACAATGTTCGGGGATTATCATAGGAACTTGGTCTGTTCGCTTATCTGTGACTACATTGAGTACTGCTGGGATGATATCGCCTGCCTTGTAGACCAATACCCTATCGCCGATGCGAATATCCTTATCCGCGATATAATCAACATTATGCAAAGTCGCTCGACTAACTGTTGTTCCGGCCAGCTGCACTGGTGTCAAATTAGCTGTCGGTGTCACAACTCCTGTTCGGCCAACTGTCCAATCAACTGAGAGAAGCTCTGCCTCTTTTTCCTCAGCAGGAAATTTATAAGCAATCGCCCAGCGAGGAGCCTTAACCGTAAAGCCTAACTCCTCCTGCATAGCTAGGCTATTAACCTTAATAACAATACCATCGATGTCGTAAGGTAGATCGTCGCGCTCCGCTTGAACGGTTTGTATAAAATCCCAAACATCCGCTATAGAAGAAGTTACAATACGTCGTTGATTAACAGTGAAGCCTAGCTTTTCAAAGCCCTCTAAAACTGCTTCTTGGGTCGCAAAATTGGTTTCTCCTGCTTCTTGATAGATGAAAGTAGCCAAGTTTCTCTTGGCCACTACAGCTGTGTCCAGCTGCCGCAGGGTACCTGCCGCAGCGTTGCGAGGGTTGGCAAACTCCTCCTGCCCATTTTCTCGCCGTTTGGCATTGATAGCATCAAAAGACACTCTGGGCAAATAGGCTTCTCCCCTTACCGTTATGGTGGAGTTATTAGGTAAGCTCAGGGGAATATCTTTGATGCGTTTGAGATTTTCGGTGATATTTTCACCAACAGTACCATCCCCACGGGTAGCTCCAATGACTAGTTGACCATTGCGGTAGCTCAGGGAAATGGACAGGCCATCAATCTTCAACTCTGCTAGGTAAGAGGCTTGGGGAAATTCTGACTTGATACGGCGGTCAAAATCCTCTAATTCTTCCCGAGAGAAGGCATCCTGTAAAGAAAAAAGAGGATATTCATGAGTATACTTTTCAAAGCCATCCAAGACCAGACCCCCAACACGGTGGGTAGGGCTATCTGGCTGAACTAAGTCAGGGTAGTGCTCCTCCAAATCAAGCAATTCACGATAAAGCTTGTCATACTGAGCATCGGAAACGCTAGGCTTGTCTTTGGTATAGTATTCTTTGGCATAGTGGTTTAACTGGGTAACCAACTCTTTGATACGATTTTCCATAATGCTATTATAGCACGAAATGAAGGGAGAATTAAGACAAAAAGCCTTCTAACTCCTCTTTGAAAACCAAAAATACGATCTTGCTGACTCCAGCTTGACATAAGCATTTGATTTTTTGAGTGTTAAAAGACTTTTACCCATCTCTATTGGTAGAGGTCAACACGTTTGGACAGAAGACTGATGAGGTAGCCACCGACTAGCAGGGAAGCGAATTCACCAACTGCTGTTGTAAACCAAGTTAAAAAGAAGGGAGCTTGAGCCACAAGGTGCAATTCAGCCGCAATAATAAACATGCTAGCTGAAAATAGGAGGCTGAAGTAGAAGAAAGCCTTGTTGTACCCCCATATAGTCTGATTCATATAGGACTTAAAGAGCCAAACACCTAGGCTGACAAAAATCAGAGTTTGACTGCTGCCAACGAGGACATCAACTAGACCAAAGCTATAGAAATTAGAAAGGGCACAACCTAAAGTTAGGGCAATAATATATTTTGGCTTGTAAAAGCCCAAAAAGTTTAGCATTTCCGATAAACGAAACTGATAAGCACCATAGCTAAGTACGTTAAAAGGCGGTAGAGCTGTAAAAACAAAGTAGAGGGCTGTTACAACAGCGATTTGCAGTAAATCACGAGCAGAAAATTTCATTAGATTAATCACTCCTTTAGGGGCATCCCTTATAATATGCTTGACGAAAGGATTAGAAGCGTCAAGGGCCGCAAGACAGCCTATCCAGTATAGCACAATCGACTGAAAAAAAGAAGCCAAGCTGTTTGAGCCTGACTTTTTCCTAACACGAAAAGAATTAAGCCGCACTCCCAAAATTAGACAAAAGTTCCAACAATTAGGGTGTTTTTCGACTCTTTGACTCTTTGAATGCCTTAAATAGATCGGTAGCTTGTAAGAAGCGAGGAACTGCTGGACTGTTTCTACTCCAAATAAACGGTTTTAACTACCTTCTCTTCCATGGTACAATAGGGGCGTTTAAGATGGTAGTCGCAATGAATGCCTGTATCAAATAAGGATCCTTCTTCTGTCACCAGGTATCGCCCTTGGTCACGGTAATTATTAAAGGGAGCAATGCCAGCGGTTGTTGTAATCGTAAAAATGATAAGGGACAGAACAGCTGCCAGAAAAAAGCTCTTCCACCAAGACAGCTTACCAAGGAGTAATAACAATAGGCTGGGACCCGATAAAAATAAAATAAGACCAATATGCATAATCCTTGTCTCCCAGAGCAAGCCAAAATCAGACAAGATGACATTTCCAATAAAAATGACGGCTAAACTGATGAGCCATAGAGCCAAAATCAGGGACTTCCAAATATTCACAATATCTATTCCTTTTTAATTGCTTGTTTAATCCCAGACTACACTAACAAAAACATAGTCAATGTAGCACTTTGTTTACTATTTCCTTTTCTTCCAAGTGTTTTAGGCCAATGACTCCTAAACTCAAATAAAACACTTATACTTATTCTAGCATAACCAGCCATTTTATGCTAAAGTATTTTTATGAAAAAAATTAAATCACTTATTATTTGGGCTTGGAATAACGAAGCCATGAAATACCTTTTTTTTGGCGGACTAGCTACTATGGTCTATATGATCAGCCGTTTTACCATCTTTTCGCTGACGACTATGCCTCTAGTATCCACTGTTTCGGCTAATGCCATCGCTATTATTTTTGCTTTTGTCACTAATGACATCTGGGTCTTTAATCAGGAGCGGTTAGGCTGGCCCAGTCGGTTTATCAAGTTTGTATCAGCCCGTTTGATCACTCTGGTGCTGGACTTTGGTATGACCTTTATCTTTGTTAAGACATATCCTCATATCGTCGGACAATTTGTAGGGGACAATATTCATGCCGTCGATACTATTGTCGGTGCGATTAGTCAGGTAATGATTATCCTGCTCAACTACATTTTTAGTAAACTTTTCATTTTCGACAACAAGAAAACAGCTGACTAATTTCGGTCAGCTGTTTTTTGTTATCTAATCATCATTATTCCTAATGCAGTCAGATTGAGGACGGAGAAGTTATAGTACTGTAATTCTTAAAATACAGTCGCTTTAGTGATATCAATTTCAAAAATAGTATTAGTTCTTATTCTGCTTTTTCAATGTCTTCTCTCAGCTCATCAACGTTTAATTTCGCAAAAAGGTAATCTCGATCCTGAACTGGAAAACGCTGATCCAGCTGATCAACAGGCCCCACTTCAACCGTACCATCTTCAATGATGAAGTCCATAACATGGCCACCAAAGGTTAAATCATTCGACAAGAAGTGCAAATGGTAGCCTGCTACACTTACGCCGTGAAACATTTCAGGCGTCCAGATACCAACAATGGTTCCAGAAATATTGTCAATGCTGTATTCAGGTTGCATAGTTGCCACTTGGGCAAATTTTTCCCCGCTTTGAGCCTTGGGAATCATGCGGACATGCATCTTTTTAAAGTGCCCTTTAATTTTTATGGAGCGAAAGAGGTTAACACCATCGTAATAGGATTCAATACGGTCTTCTAGCTCCTTATCTGTCATTTCAAAACGTTGGCGAAAAATGACTTCTGCTTGGTGAGGAACGACCGCTGCGTAGGGAACCTTGGCATCAAGCGGTACTTCAACTACTTCTGGTTTATCTCCAGATCCCTTAGCTTGATAGGCCTTGCCATCAAGAACAATCAGTTCACCATCAATAGAATCCAAGGTACCAATTCCCAAATCGCCGTGCTCTAAAAGTTCACCAATCGTCAAGGATCCCTCGTAGAGACCTGCCATAAGAGCACCCAGTGTATTATACTGAAACAGCTTAATCACATCAGCCATATCTGATCCCTCCTCTTTTTCTTTCTAATAAAATTCGTCTGGCAAAATCGTTTCGCCCAGCTTGATATTATCCTTGTAATCAATAGGAACATCAATTAAAACAGGCCCTTTCGCTGCTTCACTCAGAGCTTGCTTTAGAAGATGGTCAAAGGAAGCCTTACTGTCAGCGCGATAGCCCTTGGCGCCAAAGCTTTCAGCATATTTGACAAAATCAACTGCACCGAACTCAACACCAGATGAGCGACCGTATTTCATCTCTTCCTGAAATTCTACCATATTGTATTTACCATCGTTCCAGATAATATGGACAATAGGCAGTTTCAACCGGACAGCTGTCTCTAATTCTTGAGCAGAGAAGAGAAAACCACCGTCACCAGAGATAGAAACAACCTTGGTATTAGGACGTAAAAGGGCAGCAGCAATTGCCCAAGGCAGCGCGACCCCTAAAGTCTGCATACCATTGGAAAAAAGCAGGTGGCGAGCCTCATAGCTCTTAAAATAACGCGCCATCCAAATATAGTGACTGCCGACATCAACAGTTACCGTCATATCGTCCGTAACAGCTTCCTGCAGACTTTCAATAAGGTCCAGAGGATGAACTAAACCTTGTGGGGACTGACGGTCAAATTTCAGGTCTTCAACAACCTCTTTTTTGAGATTTTGTAAATATTCAACAGACCCCTCTGGCAGACTGTAGCCCGAAACAGCAGGGAGTAAAAGCTCAAGTGTCTCTTCAATATTACCAACGAGCTCACGCTCCGGCTGAAAATAGGTGTCAATTTCCGCCGGTTCAACATCAATCACAATGATACGCGCTGAGATTTCAGCATTCCAGTTGCGAGCCTCATATTCAATTGGATCGTAGCCAATGGCGATGACTAAATCCGAACGTTTCAGCAACATATCACCAGGCTGGTTGCGAAAGAGACCAACACGGCCAAAGAAGGTTTCTTCTTCTAAATCACGAGAAACAATACCAGCTCCTTGGAAGGTCTCAACCACTGGCAACTTAACTGCCTCTAAGAGACGTCGAACAGCTCCTGTCACTGCACTGGTTGAAGCACCATTCCCTAAAAGGAGGACGGGCAGGGCAGCATTGCGAATAGCCTGAGCCAAGTAATTAATATCATCAACTGAGGCTGAACCCAATTTAGGGTCTGTCAAAGGTTTGATAGCCTTGACAGAAACAGGGCTGTCTGTAACATCCTGCGGAATCGATATGAAACTAGCGCCAGGTTTACCAGATTTAGCATAGCGATAAGCATTCGCTACAATTTCTGAAATGGTATTAGGTTCATGAATTTCAACCGCATATTTAGTAATTGGAGACAGCATAGCCACGTTATTCATGGACTGGTGAGAGCGTTTCAGCAGATCAGAGCGCTTAACTTGACCACCGATGGCTAGGACAGGATCACCTTCATCTGTAGCTGTCACCAGTCCAGTCGCCAGATTAGAGATACCAGGACCTGAGGTCGCAATCACAACCCCCGGTTCCCCAGTAATCCGACCAACTCCCTGAGCCATAAAAACAGCATTTTGCTCATGGCGGGCAACAATGAGTTCAGGTCCCTTATCTTCCAAGGTATCAAAAACACGGTCAATCTTAGCTCCTGGAATCCCAAAAACATAAGGGACATTGTGATTAATAAGACTGTCAATCACCAAATCTGCACCATAATTTATAGCTTCTTCTGCCATCTACCTACCTGACTTTCTACTCAATTGAAAAGGAAGACCTGTGATCTTACTGAAAAATTTCACAAAGTTTTCCTCATACTTCTGTCTAATATAAACCAATTATAGCACGTTTTTCAGCAATTTCCACAGCAAAGTATTGTGAAATAATGAGCAAATATTTGCTAGGATATCTTTCCTTTAGGAATTTTCCTGCCTAGTACCTTTCACTTTCATCTTGTTTTTAGCCAGCATTCCCATGCTGGAAACAATTGCCACCAAGCTGATAAAACTAATTTTATATCGTTTTAAACTGATATTTGCCTTTCCTGCTGCAAGCACTACTGCTATTTGGAAAAAATTAGGGAATCTTTTATACCGTAAGCTAGCAATCCTTGCAAAAAGAGCAGAAACAAGCTGATTTCCCTGAGAAATCACTAGCCTGAATCTACTCTTTTAACTTTTTATATCCTTTTGTCAGTACATTTGGTGATTGCTGTTTTAATTTTATACTACAGGAACAAGAGAATTGGTCGGTTACCGTGATGAAAGGAGTTGTCATAGCCAAATTATCCTTCCAATGAGTGCTCGCTATACGAGGGGGCAAGAGGATACCAACGGCTCAACTATAGGAGTAGCCCTATTCCAAATTACTCTTGCCAAACTTAAACCAGAATTATATACTTCTTTAGCTTCTTGTCCAATATAGCAAATGGACATGACGCGTCCATAAAGTCGGTCAATAGCTTTCCTACTTAACTGATAGCGAACGATAAGACCATACCGATGGGCATCATCTTTGAGCCATTGACTAGCCGGACCATCTCTCAAAAAGTCGCCTCCCTTATCTGTTAAGTCATAGGTGAGTCTGGAACCTAAACTTACTGAGGTGCAATATTAATATATCGACGGATACCGCTGTAGGACATATAGCTAATCCATTGCTGGCCATCAGCCTCTAGCGTTTTGTCGTAGTGCACACTTTCGCCTTGGTTGAAGTAAAATTGAATTGGGCTTGATAAATCAGCTTGATTCCTAACTTCTGTACGCTTCGCAAAGGTATAGGTTCCTTGGTTAGGAAGGGCAGCTCGACCAGAATTAGAAGCAGCTACTCTGTTCTGAGCGCCAGCAATCCCCACCATTTGACCATCGTCTTCAACATAGTAGAGGTGAACCTGATAAAGCCCCGTCTCATTTTTATGTTCAGAGCGTTTGACAGTCACTTTGTAAGTACCATCGCCTTGTTTAACACCGTCATACCAAATAAGGTCATCTTGGTCATTCTTATCTGTCCAGACAGGAACCTTAACGGCCTTAAGGCCCTTGCTGTCAGAAACATTGGAAACAATGATATCAAAGTCACCGTTGGCTTGATTGCTGAAAGAAAGAGTGCCTGTTCGGGTAATCTGTGGTTCAGTTTCTGCTTCGACGGTATGCTGAACACCTGCTACACCAATCATTTTACCATCATTTTCAACATAGTAGAGGTGGACAGCATAGCCGCCTGTTTCATTTTTATGGTCAGCCAACTTAACAGCAACCTTGTAGGTACCGTCGCCTTGTTTAACACCATCGTACCAAATAAGGTCATCTTGATCATTTTTAACTGTCCAGACAGGGACCTTGACCGCTAGCACACCATTGTTATCAGAAACATTGGAAATACGAATATCAAAACCTTGAGCAGTTTGATTTTCAAAACTGATTTGACCAGTTGCTTTGGAGTCAGATTTTTGGGGATTAGATGGGACAGCCAGCTGATCCAGCATGACATAGCGACGCACACCGCTATAGGAGATATAGCTGATCCAATTATAACCATCAGCTTTAATACGCTTGTCGTAGTTGATACTTTCTCCTTTTTTAAAGGTAAAAGCTGTTGCAGCACTGGCTTTCAGTTCATTTTTAACTTCTACTTCTCTATCAAAAGTATAGCGTTCAAGAGCTGGCAGCGTTATTTCACTGTTATCTGAGACATTTGGAGCTGGTACTGTGGCTTGAACCGCACCAACAGGCACAACTTGACCATCGGTTTCTTGATAGTAGACATGTACCTGATAGGTACCAGCTTCACCCTTATGATTGCTGGTTTTGACAGTTAACTTATAACGACCGTCAGCCTGTTTAGTAGCATCGTACCAAATGAGGTCATCTTGATCATTTTTTTCTGTCCATGTAGGAACCTTGACCTTAGCAAGACCATTGCTGTCGGAAGCGTCACTAATGATGACATCAAATCCTTGCGCAGTAATATTTTCTACCTTAATGTTTCCCGTCACCTTGGCATCAGCTTGTGGAGCCGCTTGGCTAACTAACTTGGCGATATTGGCATAGCGACGAATACCGCTATAAGATCTGTAGCTGATCCATTGATAACCATTTTGGTTCAGCACCTGATCATAGAAGACTCTGTCACCAGCATTGGCATAAAATACCAGCGGGGCTGACGGATCTGGACTGTTGCGTACCTCTGTTCGCTCTGGATAGCTATAATAGCCTTGGCTCGGAATATCTTTTCCACCAGTGACCACTGTTGTCGAAGCGTCCGCTCTGGTAATTGCAGCTGCCTTAGTCTCCGGTGCTTGGCGAGCTGCTACCGAACTAACAGCAGGAATTTCTGTTTGTTTGGCAGGAATTTCGTCTGTCTGCGTACCGACGTCGACCTTTGTAAACTCTTCGCTAGCTTGTCCTCTTTCTGGGATAGCATCGTTTCCAGCCACTACATTTATTGGCTCTTCGCTCTCTATAGTTTCAACGGCTGCTGGAGCTTGAGCAGGGGGTTGTGCCACAGTTGATACATCACCAGCAGTTATACCATCTGGGGCAATCACTGTCACCGTATCATTAGCAGCAGTTACATCGCTATTATTTGCCACATGTATCTGAAGCGCTAGATCTTGCTGCTGCGGTGTTGGGAGTGCCTGCTCATCTGCTAGTGCATAGCCACCCATCATAAGACTAGCCCCAATAACAACAGAGGCCGCTCCGAATGAATATTTCCGAATAGAAAAGCGCTCTCTCTGATTCCATGCCCAATCTTTTTTCATAATAGTGACTCCTTTCATCCGAACACATCTTTTAATTTTGTTATCTTAATTATAGAAAAATATGAAAGCGCTGTCAACATATTTTTGTAATATTTGTAATATACCGTAATATTTTTGGTTCCAAATTCCGTTAAAAGGCGTTCAAAAAACCAGAAGAGCAGCTGCAATCTTCTGGTTATAGTTGTTTCTGGTTTATTGACAAGGACTAATCTTCCAAGAACTCAGTCATGTTGAGGTCATCGGGGACTAATTCCAAATAGCGGCTAGCAATTTGGTAGGCTCTGTCACGGTAGCCAAATTCACGCAAGATATAGGCATAGTCCTGCAAGAATTCAGGATTATCCTTAAGATCCTCTGCAATCGCCTCAAAATACCTCAGGGCCTCTTCTTCTTTCTCAAGGGCCTGGTAAGCCTTGGCTAAATTCCACTTGGTTAAGACATTGTCAATCTCCTCCTGCTCTAAGGCGACAACTTCTTCATAGCGTTCTTCTTCTAGGTAGAGATTGGACAGGCGCATTAAAACATCTTCTAAATCCTCCGCTAGGTCTTTGGCGGTCAAAAGATAGCGTTCAGCTGCCTGAAAATCATGGTTTTCGTAAGATAGTTGAGAGGCTAAAAGCAAAAGCTGGCTGTCAAAATCATTCTTAGCCAGTCCTTGCTGAGCTAATTTCAGAGCTTCTTCAATTTTGTGTTCTTCATGAAGAGAGAGGGCGTAGATGTACTCATATCCTTCAAAATCAGGGTTTATAGTATCTAGCTGCTTAAAATAGAGATTGGCCTTTTGAAATTCTTCTTGATCATAAAGCAGCGTGGCCAATTCAAAAACAGTTGCATCATCATATTCAATCTCAACAGCCATCTCCAGAAACTCGATGGCAACTTCAAATTCGCCCATATCTGCGTAAGCATGACCAATTCGCTGGTAAGTGGAGACGCCTGTCATCTCTAAGGTTCTTCGACAGTCCAATTCGGCATATTCTCGGATTGCTTGCTGTAAATTCCCCAGCTGATAGTCCAATTCTGCCAAGCCAAATATCACTAAGGGATCATCGCTGAGTTGACGAGCTTCCAACATTTTTTCACGCGCAACGTCACTCAATCCTTCCATATCATAAAGATCAGCCATAACCAGCAGAGCCGATAAATAATTATCATCATTTTTATCAATGGTATCTAGATAGAGAAAGGCTTCTTCAATTTGCCCATCTTCAGCAGCAATCTGAGCTAGATTAATGTTAACATCAGGATAGTCTCTGCGCTCCTTCAGATAAATTTCTTTGGCCTGCGGTAGAAAACCGATCCCTTCTAAATACTGAGCCAGAGATAGAAGAGTTTCGTCATCATCCTCTTCCAGAGCTCGTTTGAAATATTTATTGGCATGCTCCAAGTCTTGTTGATCAATGGAAGCAATCATTTTTTCACTATTTAACACACTTACGTTACTCACTTTCTTCATAGAGTCCGCTAAAATCACGATACCATTCAAAGATTTCTTTGATGACAACCCTGATTGAAGCATAGATTGGAATACCAAGCAGTACACCCCAGACGCCAAAGACCGAGCCTGACGCTAAGAGAATAAAGAGAATCATAATAGGATGGATACTGAGCTTATTTCCCAGAACCAAGGGAGAGACAAAGCGGCCTTCGACAGTCTGCTCAATAGCAAAGACTATAGCGACCTTGACCAGCATCCATGGACCTTCAACCAAAGCTAAGATAACAACGGGAATCATAGCGACAAAGCTCCCTAGGTAAGGAATCATATTAAGAAAACCAGCCAATATTCCGAGAGTCACTGCATAGCGCAGACCGATGATGCTAAATAAAATAGAAAACATGATGCCGACGATAATGGCCACAGTTACTTGCCCCTGAACGTAACCCTGCCACTGAGAATTGATATCACTCAAAATACGAGAGCTGGGTGTACGCCATTTGACTGGAATCGTCTTTAAAATATTTTCTTTTAGTTTATCACTGTCGCGCAGAAGATAGAAAACCACGAAGGGAGCCATGATAATGGCAATGGCTACCTTGGCAACAGCACCGGCAAAGTCACCGGCCCAACTGACAATATTCTTAGAGAAATTCTCAGCATAGTCAACAGCTTTATCACTGTAGTTGTTCACCCAGTTTTCTACCTGCGGTCGAATGAAAGCTAAACGGTTGTTATCTAATATTTCATTAGCCTGACGCTCAACACTTTTAACATATTGTGGCAGATTATTAATAAAAGACATAATCTGTTCCTGCAACATAGGAAAAAGACTGGAACCTCCCCAGAATAAAAGTCCTGCCAAAAGCGTGTAAACCAGAGTGATAGACCAAGTTCGGCTGGTTTTAAAATGATACTCAATAAATCGGACAAGAGGTTTGAGCAAGTAGTAAAGGAGGACAGAGATAACAATCGGCAGCATAACAACCGCTACAAATCTTGCCGCAGCAGCAAAAATGAAGCTGATTTGGGTCAAGAGATAGAGAGTCAGAAAGGTAAGTAATAAAACCAAAAGAGCACTGACAAAACGATTGTCAATAATCCACTTGTAGAACCAGCTATCATAAAATTTTCCTGTTTTTTTATCCATTATTGCTCCTATCTCTTGTAAAATTGGACACTTTTATCAATGAGCTGACCTGATCGGTCGTAACTAAACTTAGCTGAAAAAAATGGCTTGTCTTCTAAAATCCATTTAAAGAGTTCATAGTCACCTTCCCAAGTTGGCTTGGACAGAACCTGATCGTAAGGAACCCATTCCAGTGTGCCTTCACGGGATTCTTCATCAGAAATCAAATCACCTTCAAAGTCTGTAACCTTAAAAACATAGGTATACCAGTCGTGCCCTGGGGTGAATTCAGGAAAGGTAATCATTCCTTTAAAATCCATCTCCTTAACAGTGAGATGGGTCTCTTCAAAAATTTCTCGTCGGGCACACTCTTCAGGTGTTTCCCCCACTTCTAATTTTCCGCCAACAGAAATCCATTTGCCCTCATGCACATCATGGGGCTTTTTATTGCGCAGCATCAAGAGTAGTTCTTGGCCGTTATCAATATAACAAATGGTGGCTAGTTTGGTCATACTTGCCCTCTTTCACAGTCTTTGCCCCTATTTTAACAAAAAAATGCTATAATTTCTTTGTAGAAATAGCCTTCAAAGCCTTTGGTTAATGAAAAGCTTCAATAAGTAGATTAATACAGAAAACAAAGAGGTAAAAGGGGACTATATGGAACAAATTTATTTTGGAACCTATACAAAACGAGAATCGCACGGCATATATCGAGCTGACTTTGATAACCAAGCAGGACACCTGACTAATTTACAACTGCTGGCGGAGGTTAGTAATCCTACCTACCTTACCAAGACTAAGGATGGCTGCCTCTACAGCATCGCTAGCAAAGAGGGACAAGGTGGAGTAGCTAGCTTTGGAGCTGACTTTCATCCTCTTAATCATGTCCTCGAAGACGGTGCTGCTCCTTGCTATCTTGGAAGCGACGATAAGCGCGGTTTGGTCTTCAGTGCTAACTACCACACTGGCCAGGCTCTTATTTATAAACGGCAAACGGATGGACAACTTAGTTTAGTCAACCGTATTATTCATCAGGGTTCCGGGCCTCACCCGCACCAAGATCACGCTCGAGTTCACTTCGCTGATCTAACACCAGACCGCTATCTATTGACCTGCGACTTAGGTACCGATGAACTGACGAGCTACGCGCTGAATGATACGGGACAGGTACAACCAATCAATAATTTCCAGCTGGTATCAGGATCTGGCCCTCGCCACGTGATTTTTCACCCTATTTTCAAGCATGCTTTTGTTGTCTGTGAACTGAACTCAACCGTACAAAATCTCATTTACCAAGGCTGCGGAAGCTTCGAGAATTTCCAATCCCTCTCGAGTATTCCTAAGGGCTACACTGCCTTCAATGCTCCGGCAGCAGCTCAAGTAACCCAAGACGGGTGGTTCCTCTACGTTTCCAACCGCGGTCATAACTCTATTGCCTGCTATCAGTTTACTCTTGATGGCTACCTTCATCTTATCGATATCGTTCCTACTCATGGACAGACACCAAGAGATATAAGTTTAACCAGCAGCGAAGACTACTTACTGGTTCCCCATCAGGATTCAGATAATGTAACTGTCTTCAAACGTGATAAGAAGACTGGACACTTAAATGAAGTGAGTCATGACTTCCGCGTACCGGAGGCTGTCTGTGTGATCCATTAACTTGTTGCTTCGCCCTGCTTAAGCAAGTTCGGCAGAGCAACTGATAAGCAGATTGATTTGATATTTTAAAGATGTATGATTTAATAAGGGTAACGTATAAGGAAGGCAGGTTACTAGATATGAACCCAGCAGAACTTTTTAACCAAGTAAAGGACTTAATTGCACAGAAAGATTTCTCCACAGCTCAGCAGTTTATTGATGACCATAAAAATGATTTGGGGGAATACTTTGAGCAAGCTCAGGGACTGTTGTCAAATGTCCAAGGTGCTGACGGTATACTCGATAAGCTCAAAGGTTTCTTTGGCAAATAACTAAAAAAACTGGGGCCTAAGCTTCAGTTTTTTTGATATAGTTCTGAACTGGATAGGCAGCGCTGTCTAATTCGCCTTGCCGTTCCATTAAAAGGGAGACTAGTTCTTTAGCTATCAGAGGACCGGTTGTTAAACCAGATGAGCCTAAACCGCTGGCAGCATAGACCCCAGGCAAACCGGGAACTTGACCGTAAAAAGGCGCAAAATCGCTGGTATAGGCACGTGTCCCCACTCGTTCGTCAACTCGCACAGCCTCTGCTAACTTAGGGAGATATTTCAAAGCTTCTTCTTCCAAGCCGGCTAAAATAGCTGAATCAGCTGTCAAATCATAGCCCTTATCATTTTCATGACTGGCTCCCACTGAAATCTGACCAGCTTTAAAGGGAATAATGTCCAATTCTCCTTCTGGCATAACCACTGGCAGCTCCTGTGTTTCCCAACCATCAAAAAAGTAATCGCGCAGCTGACCTTTCTGTGGATAGATATCAACTTTATATCCTAAGGGTTCTAATAAGGCTGGCAACCAAGCACCTGTAGCCAAAATGACACGATCAAAGTGCTGGTTAGCAATTTCATAACCGCTTCTTTTGAGAGTTAAGTCTACCTGTTCCTTAATTAGATGACAGCCACTAGCCTCCAACAAGGTCGCTGTCAGACTTGCCCCTTCTACTCTAGCTCCACCAGAAGCAAAGAGCAGCTGCTCAACTCCCTGTAAATCTGGAAAATGCTGCTGCACCTCTTCGCGTCCGAAGAGCGCTAACTGACCGATCAGAGGTGACTCTTTCTTACGCTTTTCTGCCAGCTCCTTTAGCTCTAGGATTTTTATTACCTGTTTCTTCAATACGAAAACACCAGTCTGCCGATAAAAATCTGTCTCAAAGCCATCCATCTGCAAATCAGCAATCAACGTCTGGTAAAAATCTGCCCCCAAACGAGCTAGTCTATACCAAGCTTTATTGCGACGTTTAGAGAACCAAGGGCTGATAATACCAGCGGCAGCCTTGGTCGCCTGCCCTTCCCCGTCATCAAAAACGCTAACCTCAAGGCCTGCTTCCTTAGATAGATAATAGGCCGCTGTTGAACCAACGATACCGGCTCCAATAATAGCAACTTTCATGCATTCCTCCTATCCAAGAGCAACATCCATGACCATCATAATAACAAAGCCCAACATCAACCCCAAAGTAGCGATGTCGGTATTGCCATTGGTTTGTGATTCGGGAATCAGCTCTTCCACTACGACGAAGATCATAGCCCCTGCAGCAAAGGAAAGAGCATAAGGCAAAATGGGCATCATCAGCATGACAAGTCCCGCTCCCAAAACCGCTCCGATTGGCTCGACAATAGCCGACATAGAACCCAGATAGAAAGCTCTGAGTCGAGATTCCCCATCAGCCCGAATAGGGATGGACAGGGCAGCTCCTTCTGGAACATTTTGCAGACCAATTCCAACGGCCAAACCAATAGCCCCTAAAAGAGCGGCTTGACTAGCATTACCACCTGCTAGTGCCCCAAAGGTAACCCCGACAGCTAAGCCTTCTGGGAAATTATGGATGGTAATTGCTAAGAATAAGAGAGCCGTTTTAGATAGTTTCTTTTGAGGCTTTAATCCTTCTGCCTGACTAACATCCTTCTTATCAAGGTGGAGATGGGGGACCACTGCATCGATCAAGCGCAGCATAAACCCACCAAATAAAAAACCAACAGCTGCCGGTATCCAGGACCAGTTGCCATAGTCTGCTTGCGCATAAGAAATAGAAGGCTCTAAAAGCGACCAGAAAGAGGCAGCGATCATCACTCCTGCAGCAAACCCCATCATAGTATCTAACAGACGACGGCTAATATTTTTAAAAAAGAAAACAATCGCAGCACCGATAATCGTACATCCCCAAGTAAAGAGACCAGCTAAGAGAGCTAGTACAACAACATTTTGCGATAAAAGCCAATTCATAACAATAACTCCTAAAGATGACTAAAAGGATTAGTTGATATCTGACTAGGGATTAGCTCAATATTCCAGCCTTCCTCAGCCGCCCAGACTGTCATCTTTTCAACTAATCTTTCAATAAAGAGAGCTTCAATATGATGTCCTGGATCAATTGCCAAAAGACCGTCAGTAATCATATCTTGAGCTGTATGATAGTAAATATCTCCTGTAATTAGAACCTGAGCACCTCTGGTAAGGGCATCGCGATAAAAACCTTGACCACTGCCGCCGCAGATAGCAACTCTGTTAACTTCCGGATTAGAACCAGCATAGCGAACTAACCGCACACTATCCAGATTAAAGGTTGATTTCACCTTAAGTGCCAACTCCTCCAGCGACAGAGGTCGAATATTGCCAACGCGGCCGATACCATAGCCAGCAACTGTAGGT
The DNA here is from genome assembly GCF_058314535.1 of Streptococcus sp. ELY_125. Classification (NCBI taxonomy): domain Bacteria; kingdom Bacillati; phylum Bacillota; class Bacilli; order Lactobacillales; family Streptococcaceae; genus Streptococcus; species Streptococcus sp. ELY_125. The sequence goes on from NZ_JBZFUM010000005.1 coordinate 101,558, forward strand.
GTCAGTATTTCTGTATCTTCAATCTCTAGGAGATCACAAAACCAATCGTTCAAACCATCTGGTACCACGTCAATATTCGTATGGCTGACATATACTGAAATATCATGTTTAACAAGCTCCAGCAAAATATCTGTCCTAGGACTGCTAACCAAATCCTTCAAGGGGCGAAAAATAGGAGCATGCTTAGTCACAATCATATCAACATTTCTTTCAATTGCTTCTGTGACCGTGGTCTCGCGAACATCTAACGTTACCATCACACGTTTGATGGTTTTATCTAAGCTGCCCAACTGCAACCCTGAAATATCGCCTTCCATTGAGAGGTCCTGCGGACAGTAGCTCTCATATTTTGCAATAAAGTCACTCGCCTTCATAACTGATAGCCTCCTTAATCGCTTCTATTTTCTGCTGAATGTCCCTGCGGTCGGTCTGATTAGTTTCAGGAATCTGCTCCAGAGCCTTTTCCAGCTTCTGCAGCTCATTTTGCCAGCGCTCCTTAAAAACAGCCGCCCCCTCTTGCAAAAGGCAAGGTCCAAAGCGCAGCTCCTGCGGCTGTAGCTGCTGTCTGCCGTGCTCTGCTACAATGATTTCATAATACTTGTGATTTTCTGTCATGATTTTTTCAGCAAAAATTGTAAAACTATGCTGACTCAGCCAGTAACGCAGATCATCTTCGCAATTATTGGGCTGTAGAACTAAACGCTTGACATTATCCAATTTCTCTAGGCCTGCCGCTAGGATATCCGCAATCAGACGCCCCCCCATTCCGCAGATTGCTATCACATCAACAGCATCACTATCATCAAAAGCTGCTAGCCCATCAGCCAAACGAACATCAATCTTATCAGCGTAGGCTGATCCTTGAGCATTGTTTAGAGCCGACTGATAAGGACCTTGGGCAACTTCACCTGCGATCGCTGAACTAATTCGCTCCTGCTCCAAGAGATAAAGGGGCAGGTAGGCGTGGTCACTGCCAACATCTAATAGAATGCTGCCCTGAGGGATAAAGTCTGACACATCCCGCAAGCGCTGAGAAATATTGATTTCCATAAAATCCTTTCTTTTTAAATTACAAAGGTCGTTTATTGAGGGAGCTAGCCTGCTGAAGTAAAGAGCCAAGCCTTCCCGAGCGTTTTTTAGGCTTCAACGATTCTATTATAACAAAAAATGAGAGCCAACCCCACTGCTAGGACAGCGATCTATGGCTCTCATCACTTATATTACAAGCTTAGCCGTGGCTGGTCCATCAGCTCGATTTATTGGTCATCACTCCACACATTCATAGCATTGAGAAAATCATCTGATACTTGGACCTTAGCAGGGTTTGCCTGATCCCGTTCCTTCCTGCGTTCTTCAATCTGGCGAACAGTCGTAATGCCGTCGCGCATCCAGCGGCGTAAAATGGCTGTCAGATACTTCCAGTTGCGCTTACTATTGAAGATACTCTCTTTGAGAGCCTCCCGAATCAAATCTGGACTGATGCCATCTTCACGAACATATTTTTGAATATCTTCCAATTCAAATGGTGTCAACATCCAGCCCGATTTTTCAAAATCATTCAGCAGCACTTGAAGATCATTTGCGTTGTCTAAAGGCTCCGACGCTGCTGAATCCAGCTTGTCCTCACCTAGAAGAGCATCCAAGCGTTTGAGAACGGGACCGGCATCGAAAATGATATCAGTTTCACCGTCTAGCTCAATGGTTTTCATGACCAAAAGCTCCTGGTTGGTCAGATTACTGATGGCTTGATTAACCTCAGCAACTGTCTTGCCCAGAGCATCAGCGATACGGCTAGACGGCATTTCCTCAACCTTAGTCGTGTTTTGCAGATAGAAAAACTGCCAGATCAGGTAATCATCGCTGCTGGAAAAAATATCTTTGTAGTGAAAGAGTAAGCTGCTAGGCAAAACCAGATTGCCTGACTGATAATTCTCTAAAAAACTCATAATTCCTCTTTTATAAATAACCATAATAGGAGGCTGAATTTTCCAAATCCTCCAAATGGTAAGGTGTCTCTTGATAAACAGCATAATTGAGCCAGTTGGTAAAAAAGGTCGAAGCCGCTAAACTCCATCGCAATTCTGGAGTTCCACTACTGTCATTATTCGGAAAATAATTGACAGGCAAGGCCGGATTCTTATTAGCTTTTCTATCGCGCAGGTACTCTCTTTTCAAGGTATCTCTATCATACTCCAGATGCCCAAAGCTATATACCTCTCGCATATCACGGCTGGAAAGAATGGAAGGGCCCACTTCCTCTCCCCGTGCTAGGATCTGGAGATTAGTCTTACTATGGATATCAGCCTCTAATACCTCAGTATATCTGGAATGCGGCGATAGAAACTGATCATCAAATCCCCGCATCAGGGGCGATAGGTGTTCTGTCACCTGCTGAGAATAAATTCCCGATAGCTTGTGCTCCATTTTTACCTTATCAATACCGTACTTATAATAAAGGCCGGCTTGAGCTCCCCAGCAAAGATGCAGGGTAGAATAAACATGGTGCCGCTTCCACTCAAACATCTGACAAAGCTCATCCCAGTAATCTACTTGCTCAAAGGGCAACGTTTCAACCGGCGCTCCCGTGATAATCAGACCATCATAATAATCAGACTTGATGTCTTCAAACGTTTTGTAGAAGGTTTCTAAATGATCAGGTTTGGTATTTTTAGATTCATGGCTAGCCATATAGAGAAAATCTAAATTGATCTGTAAAGGGGTGTTTGACAGGTAGCGCAGCAACTGAGTTTCTGTCGCTTCCTTGGTTGGCATCAGATTGAGAACCAAGACCTTGATAGGACGAATATCCTGACCGCTGGCCCTTTTATCATCCATGACGAAGATATTCTCATTTTTTAAAATATCGACGGCTGGCAATTTCTTGTCTAAAGTAATTGGCATGAAAATATCCCCATTCTATAATAGTTTATTCCTATTATAAGGTAAGGGGATGGGCTTTTCAAATACAATTTTTCTTGATTAAGCTATAAAGAATAGCTATAGCTAATAGCTAGCCTGGGAAATTCATCAAAATTTTAGTATCGTAACCTTCAATCGCCCTGCGGCCATCTAAACCATCCAGCTCAATTAGGAAGGCACAACCAGCAACAACCCCACCGAGACGTTCAACCATTTCGATTGTTGCTTTAACCGTTCCGCCAGTAGCTAAAAGATCATCAACAATCAAGACCCTTTGTCCTGGCTTAATAGCATCGGCATGCATGGTCAAGGTATCAATACCATACTCTTTTTCATAGTCAGCAGAGATAACTTCCCGTGGCAGCTTGCCAGGTTTACGAACTGGTGCAAAACCGATGCCCAACTCGTAGGCTACCGGACAACCAACGATAAACCCGCGTGCCTCTGGTCCAACAACCATATCAATCTTTTTGTCTGTAGCGTATTGGACAATCTCACGAACAGCATAACTGTAGGCATTCCCATCAGCCATTAAGGGGGAAATATCGCGGAAGGTAATCCCTTCTTGTGGGTAATCTTTAATAGATGCAATATAATTTCTTAAGTTCATAAAAAATCTTTCTATCGGCTCTCAGCCAAAAATGTTTTACATTTCATTATAGCATAAATTGATATAAAAGATTTAAAAATTATCTTGAAGCATAGGCTTCAGCCCTCATCAAGAAGGCCTCAGCCTGAAATAGGGACGAAAAATTTGGTAGCCAAATTGACTACCAAATTTCTCATTGTTCAACATAGGCAAAGGCTCTGACAGGGGAACCAGTGGCTTTTTCCCAATGGGGATAACTAATAGCAATAAAGCTGCCAGTTGCTGGAACTTGATCCAAATTAGCCATGACTTCCAGCTGGTAAATGCCTTGTTCCAGAAGATAATATTCATTAAGGAGAGCTCCATTTTTAGCAGCCGTCTGACCACTATCGGTATCTAAGGTTTCATGTCCGAGGGCCTTAACCTTTCTCTCTTTGATGAGGAACTCCAGAACTTCCCGACTCCAGCCTGGCGTTTCTTGCACACCTTGAGCGTTGAGATTTCGGATAGCGTCTTGGTGGGGCCATCTTTTAGACCAGTCGCTCCGAAAAGCGATAAAGGCAGCTGCTTCTATCCTGCCATGTTTCTTTTCAAAATCTAAAATATCCTCTACCCCCACTTCATAATTGGGATTTTCAGCAACCTCTTTGGATAAGTCCAAAACATAAAGAGGCAAGAAAAGGTCTTCTAGGGGGAGTTCGTCCAGCCATTTACCTCCTTGCACAAAATGAACGGGGGCATCAATATGCGTGCCGTATTGACCGACCACTTTGAATTGTTGGACATGAAAGCCATCTTCAAGGGTAAAAATATCCCTTTTTTCAAGAGCTGGTAAGGCAGGGAAATGGGGACTGGTCTCTGAAATTTGATGGGTTAAATCAACTAATTTTGCCTGCTTAAAGATGGCAAAGGCTTCTTTCAGACTTACCATAAAAACCTCCCAAATTATATCTGTTTTAAAGCTTGATCCAAATCACTAATCAAATCATCGACATTTTCCAAACCGATAGACACACGGATTTGGTTAGGTTCAATACCGCAGGCAAGGAGATCCTCTGGACTCATCTGACCGTGAGTTGTGGTTGCTGGGTGTACAACCAGAGACTTGGCATCAGCGACATTGGCAAGATCTGAGAAAATATCCAAACTGTCAATCACCTTACGAGCAGCCTCCGCTCCTCCTGCGACATTGAAGGTAAAGATGGAGCTGGCTCCCTTAGGCAGATATTTTTGTGCCAATTCGTAGTAAGGACTAGATGGCAGACTAGCGTAGTTGACCTGAGTTACCTTGGGATGATTTTCTAGATATTCTGCAATTTTCTTGGCATTTTCAACATGGCGTTCCACTCGCAGAGACAAAGTCTCTAGTCCTTGTGTCAAAAGAAAGGCGTTAAAAGGGGAGAGACAGGCACCGGTATCGCGCAGCAATTGTGTGCGAACCGCTGTAATAAAGGCTGCTGCCCCGATATCACGGGTATAGCTGAGATTGTGATAAGACGGGTCTTCATCGACAAACTGCGGGAATTTGCCGGATTTTTCCCAGTCAAATTGACCCGAGTCCACAATTACACCACCGATAGAGGTACCGTGACCGCCGATAAATTTAGTGGCCGAATGCACAGCAATATCAACACCGTAAGAAAAAACATTGATCAGATAAGGGGTGCCAAAGGTATTGTCAACAACCAAAGGAATATTATGGCGATGGGCAATCTCTGCTAGTTTTTCAAGATCAGCAACGTTCCCTAAGGGATTTCCTAGGGTCTCAGCTAAAATAAACTTGGTATTGTCCTTGACAGCTGCTTCAATGGCTGCAAAATCGGCTACATCGACAAAGCTGGTCGTAATTCCATAGCGCGGCAGAGTTTCTTTGAGTAAGTTAAAAGTGCCACCATATACGGTAGTAGCCGATACAATGTGATCGCCAGCATGCGCTAAGGCAAGAGCCGTATAAGTAATAGCTGCCATGCCAGAGGCAGTCGCCAAAGCACCAACCCCACCTTCTAAAGCTGCCATCCGCTCTTCAAAAACAGCAGTTGTCGGATTAGTAATCCGCGTATAGATATTACCTTCTGTCCGTAGGGCAAAAGAGTCTTCAGCGTCCTGTGAATCATTGAAAACATAAGATGTGGTTTGATAAATGGGCAAAGCACGGGACTTGGTGGTCGGATCCACCGTTTGACCGGCGTGCAGCTGCAAAGTTTCAAATGAATAGTCTGTTGTCATAATCATTCCTCCATAGATATCATTAGGCCTATTTTACACCTAAAGCTTTTTATTGGCCAATAGTTATCTAAAAAGAAGAGCTATAGTTGATAACTATAACCTCTATCTTATTAGTTCATTCTCTCTTTTCAATCGGCGCTACACTGGCCAAAACCTTTTTGAGACCGATATCTGGAAACTTGATTTTAAGTTCTTGCGACTTGCCGCTGCCCGTCACCTCAAGTACAGTGCCATCTCCCCATTTTCTATGATGAGCGATATCTCCAATCTGCCAATCCAGAACTGGAGTTTCTGCCGCCTTTTGACCAACTGATAGGGCAGTTTGGGCAAATGGTAACGATGCTTCTTTTTTAGCAGTAGATGAAGGTGCCACTTGCGCTTTGCGATTCTGCAGTGCCTGAGCTAAGCTCATGCCTTGGCCAAAGGTCTTTTCTTCACCACCAGCATAAGTAGCTGAAAAAGCTGTGTTTACTGGCCGGGCCAATCCTTGATAATTCAGAAGTTCATCCGAAATTTCTTTAATAAAGCGGGTTGGGCGATTAAAACTAGACTTTCCAAAGAGGATACGGCTGTTAGCGTTAGTCAGGTAAAGCACTTGCTCAGCACGAGTAATCCCGACATAAGCTAGTCGACGTTCCTCTTCTAGCTCATCTGGATCTTCGCTCGCTCGATTAAGTGGGAAAACATTTTCTTCCATTCCAATTAAAAAGACAACTGGAAATTCTAATCCTTTAGCAGCATGCAGAGTCATAAGGGTCACTTCTGCAGTATCGGTATCACCTTCATCAGTATCAGCAATCAAGGCTAAATCATTTAGAAAGCGGCTAAGTTTTTCCAAGCCTGTTTCATCTTCGGGTGCTGCTTCCTGATTATCATCAAAATTTTTGGTGACAGAGAGAAACTCCTCAATATTTTCAATTCTCGCCTGACTTTCCAGTGTATTTTGCAGCTGCAAAGCCTCCATATAACCAGTCTTACCCAATACCTCTTCAACTAATTCTGTTAAGGTGTAGGTATCCAAGTCAGAGCGCAGTCCCAGTAGGATGCCAGCAAGAGTCAAAACTGCTTGAGCCGCCTTCCCCTTGATTCCTGAGAGCATGATCTGTTCAGAAGCCTCCAGCAAACTCATATTCTGTAAATTAGCAAAATCACGAATTTTCTCAAGGGTTCCGGGCCCTACTCCCCGCTTGGGTTCATTGATAATACGCTCATAACTGATATTATCCTGAGGATTGGCAATGACATTGAGGTAAGCAATGACATCACGGATTTCCTTACGGCTGTAGAATTTAGTTCCCCCGACCATGGTGTAAGGAATATTTGACTTAAGCAGGGCTTCTTCAATAGTACGTGACTGGGCGTTAGTACGGTAGAGGACAGCAAAGTCCTTAAAGTCCTTCTTGTTTTCACGTACCTGCTGGTCAATAGTAGCAGCTACAAAAACAGCCTCATCACGTTCATCATTGGCACGATAATAGACAATCTCTTCTCCATCTGCATTTTGTGTCCAGAGCTTTTTAGGGCGTCGGTTACGATTATTGTTGATCACATCGTTAGCTGCTTGCAAGATTTTCTTTGTTGAACGGTAATTTTCTTCGAGGAGAACCACCTTAGCCTCTGGATAATCCTTTTCAAAATCCAAGATATTTTGCATATCAGCACCGCGCCAACCATAGATAGACTGATCAGCATCTCCAACCACACAGATATTCTTAAAACGGGAAGCTAAGAGCTTAACCAGCTGGTACTGGGCATGGTTGGTATCCTGATACTCATCCACATGAATATACTGGTAGCGCTGCTGATAATAGGCCAATACATCAGGGTTTTTATCAAAGAGCCGCAAGGTCAACATGATTAAATCATCAAAGTCCATGGCCTCACTACGACGCAGCTCTTCTTGATAAGCTTTGTAGCACTTGGCAACAATTTGTGTGTACATATCACCAGCTTGGTTCTCGTAAGCGACTTCATCAAGCAGGTCATTTTTAGCATTGGAAATAGTTCCTAAAATCGCTCGTTCATTCCATTTTTTAGAGTCTAAATTCAAATTCTTGATGATACGCTTCATAAGGGTACGCTGTTCACCAGGATCCACAATCGTAAAATTACGATTGTAACCTATGTGATCGCCATCGCGGCGCAGGATGCGCACACACATGGAGTGAAAGGTCGCGATTAAGGTCTCTTGCGTAGCAGGGTTGAGCTGCATAGCCCGCTCTCTCATCTCACGCGCAGCCTTGTTAGTAAAGGTAATGGCCAGAATATTCCAAGGGTTGACCATCTTCTCATCAATAAGATAAGCAATACGGTGTGTCAGCACCCGTGTCTTCCCAGAACCAGCCCCAGCCATAATCAAAAGCGGCCCTTGAGTAGTTTTGACCGCTTCTGCTTGTTTGTCGTTCATTCCATTCAGTAAAGGATTCATGCTTTTCTCCTTATCCATTTTGCCCTAAAATTATATCACAATTGCATTTAAAAACCTACTATGTAAAAGCCGAAAAACATGCCAAGCAATAAGAAGTAACACCATATTTTACTACCTGATCAATGAACACATTCAATACTTCCCAAGAGTTAGATATACTTCTATAAATCATAGGGTTGCCAGTTTATTTCTTCGCCTAGTGCTTTACGCCGCCTAATATTTTCCTTTCCCCAGTGACACATAACATCAATAAGACTATTGGCTGTACGGCCATAATCTGTTACGGAATAGACAACTTTAGGAGGCATCTGCTGATAGTCCTTGCGGTGAACCAAACCGTCTCTTTCCAATTCTCTTAACTGCTGAATCAGCACCTTCTGTGATATTCCATCAATCAGCCGTTCTAATTCCAAGGTTCTTCTAGGCTTTTTCATCAGCAAGCAGATAATCAGAGCCTTCCACTTTCCTCCAATAACATCAAGTGTCGCTTCAATTCCAAGATGATAATTTTTCATAATCCTCTCCTCCACATTTTTCATTACTTAAATTGTCAAATTAAGTTGGACAGTTTCACCTGACTCAGAAAAACATGATAAGGTGTTTGATAATTTAGAGATTTTCTAGGAATCTTGTTTCTCCTATCAGCTATAGCTGATAAAATGGTTT
>NZ_JBZFUM010000050.1:0-557 GCF_058314535.1 Streptococcus sp. ELY_125
ACGGTGCCATTTTCATTTTTATTGACCTTGTGCGGTTTGATGTAGTTATTATTGGGATTGTCTGGATCTCCTGGTTTCCCTGGGGTAGTGACCCGAACGATATTGGATTTGACCCCATAAGCATCGTTGACCGTTAGGGTAAAGTTATTTTCATAGGTGGCCCCGTCGTTCATGACCTGACCGACAATGGTTGGGACGGGGGCAGTGATGCCCTTGGTGTAGTCCTGATTGAGCATGGCCAGGGTTTCCGCGGTGGCTGTGAAGGTCACGGTATGCGTGGTTGCGTCATAGGTGACCTCAAAGTCTGGACTGGCCACCTTAGTCGCTTCGAGGTTGAACTGATAGCCGCTTGGCAGGGGATCGACCAAGACGAAGGAGGTGGTTTCCTCACGGTTGGCTGGCAGTTCAGCCGTTCTCAGTTGGAACTTGACCACCGACTGCTTAGCGACCAAGGTCTTGTCGATATCGACCCCTATGTTATTGGTGATGGCCTTGTTAACCTGAGGCTGGATGGCATAGCTAGCATAGTGGTAACGAACCGTTGGAACAGCGGGTGC